>NZ_JBEZKZ010000005.1:0-167081 GCF_040651895.1 Streptomyces sp. NPDC048352 | reverse complement strand
CAGGACGTCGCGTTCCTCAACTGGATCTCCGAGAAGGGCTGGACGGTCGACGCCGAGTCCGGCAAGGGCGACGTCTCCGTCGTCCGCACGGACAATAAGGTCACCCCCGACGCCTTCAAGCAGGGCTCGATCGACGGCGCCTGGGTACCGGAGCCCACAGCCTCCAAGCTCGTCTCCGACGGCGGCTCCGTCCTCCTCGACGAGACCACCCTGTGGCCCGACAAGAAGTTCGTGATCACGAACGTGATCGTGTCGCAGAAGTTCCTCAAGGAGCACCCGGACGTCGTCGAGGCCGTGCTCAAGGGCACGGTGAAGACCAACGAGTGGATCAACGCCAACCCCGACAAGGCGAAGGCCTCCGCGAACGCCAAGCTGGCGGCGGACGGCGGCAAGCCGCTCGACGCGAAGATCATCGACCCGGCATGGTCGAGCATCCTCGTCACCGACGACCCGCTGGCCACGACGCTCAAGGCGCAGGCCGACTCCGCGGTCAAGGCCAAGCTCCTCGAGAAGCCCGACCTGGCCGGCATCTACGACCTGACGCTCCTGAACAAGGTCCTCAAGGCCGCCGGCAAGCCCGAGGTCTCCGACGCCGGTCTCGGCGCCAAGTAAGTCCGTAGTCCAGCAACCCCAGGAGGTGACGACCATGGCCACCACACTCGCCAAGGCTGCCGAGGGCGCGGTAGCGGAGCTGACGCACGCCGCCCGCATCGAGCACGTCTCGAAGTCCTTCTCCGGTCCGGCCGGATCGCAGCTCGTCCTGGACGACATCAGCCTCGATGTCGCTCCCGGAGAGTTCGTCACCCTCCTGGGGGCCTCCGGGTGCGGGAAGTCCACGCTGCTGAACCTGGTCGCGGGGCTGGACAAGCCGTCCGCGGGGTCGATCGAGACCCTCGGCCGCCCGGCCCTGATGTTCCAGGAGCACGCCCTGTTCCCGTGGCTGACCGCGGGCAAGAACATCGAGCTCGCCCTGCGGCTGCGCGGGGTGGCCAAGGCCGACCGCACGACGGAGGCCGAACGGCTGCTGGAGCTGGTCCGCCTCGGCGGCGCCCACGGCAAGCGCGTCCACGAACTGTCCGGCGGCATGCGCCAGCGCGTGGCCCTCGCCCGCGCCCTCGCCCAGGACAGTCGGCTGCTGCTGATGGACGAGCCGTTCGCGGCCCTCGACGCCATCACCCGCGACGTCCTGCACGGCGAACTCACCCGCATCTGGGAAGAGACCGGCCTGTCCGTCCTCTTCGTCACCCACAACGTGCGCGAGGCCGTCCGCCTCGCCCAGCGCGTCGTCCTCCTCTCCTCCCGCCCCGGCCGGGTCGCGAAGGAGTGGACCGTGGACATCCCGCAGCCGCGCCGCATCGAGAACGCGGACGTCGCGGAGCTGTCCCTCGAGATCACCGAACACCTGCGTGGGGAGATCCGCCGCCATGGCCAGCACTGACACCACCCCGAAGGCCGCGGCGAAAAGCGACGACCTGGCCGGCCTGGAAGCCGGCCTGGACGCCCTCGACGCAGTCCAGACCCACCGCACCCCGGTCCGCGAGGTCCTCACCAAGAAGGTCCTGCCGCCGGTCCTGGCGGTCGCGCTGGTGCTGGTCGTGTGGCAGGTTCTCGTCTCGGCGAAGGTCGCCGAGGAGACCAAGCTGCCCGCCCTGTCCGCCGTATGGGACAGCCTCTCCGAGATGTGGCTCAAGGGCACGCTGCTGGAGGTCATCTGGACCTCCGTCTCCCGCGGCCTGCTCGGCTTCCTCCTCGCCCTGGCCATCGGCACCCCGCTGGGCCTGCTCGTCGCCCGGGTGAAGTTCGTCCGCGCCGCGATCGGACCGATCCTCCAGGGTCTCCAGTCCCTGCCGTCGGTGGCCTGGGTCCCGCCGGCCGTGCTCTGGTTCGGCCTCAACGACGCCATGATGTACACGGTGATCCTGCTGGGCGCGGTCCCGTCGATCGCCAACGGCCTCGTCTCCGGCATCGACCAGGTACCGCCGCTGTTCCTGCGGGCCGGCCGCACGCTCGGCGCCACCGGCCTGCGCGGCGCCTGGCACGTCGTCATGCCGGCCGCGCTGCCCGGCTACGTCGCCGGCCTCAAGCAGGGCTGGGCGTTCTCCTGGCGCTCCCTGATGGCCGCCGAGATCATCGCCAGCTCCCCCGACCTGGGCCTCGGCCTCGGCCAGCTGCTGGAGAACGGCCGCAACAACATCGACCTGCCGGGCGTGTTCCTCGCGATCATCCTGATCCTCGTGGTCGGCATCGCCATCGACCTGCTGATCTTCAGCCCGGTCGAGCGGTGGGTGCTGCGCAGCCGCGGCCTGCTGGTCAAGAGCTGAGCCTGCGATGTCCCGCGCACTCCTGGTCATAGCCCACGGCAGCCGCGATCCGCGGCACGCGGCGACCGTGCACGCCCTCGTCGGGCGGGCGCGGGCGCTGCGGCCCGGGCTGCGGGTGGAGACGGCCTTCCTGGACTTCAACGGGCCGACCGTCTCCCAGGCCCTGGCCTCCCTGTACCTGTCGGGGGTACGGGAGGTCGTGGCCCTGCCGCTGCTGCTGACCCGCGCCTTCCACGCGAAGGCCGACATCCCGGCGGTGCTCGCGGAGTCCACCACGCGCCTGACCGGCCTGTCGGTCCGGGTGGCGGAGGTCCTGGGCCCGCACCCCCTGCTGGTGGCGTCCCTCGAACGCCGCCTCGCCGAGGCCGGCCTCGGCCTCACCCCGGCGGACCGCGCGACGACCGGCGTCGTCCTCGCGTCCGCCGGATCCTCAGACCCGGAGGCGATCGCAGTGATCGCTGAAATCGCGCGGGAGTGGCGGCACACCGGTTGGTGCGCCGTGCGGCCTGCGTTCGCCTCCGCTGCCCTTCCCCGCACGGAGGACGCCGTACGCGCCCTGCGCGCGGAGGGCGTCCGCCGCGTCGCGGTGGCCCCGTACGTCATCGCCCCGGGCCGCCTCCCGGACCGCATCGCGGCCGGCGCGGCGGCGGCGGGCGCGGACGTGGTGGCCGACGTCCTGGGCGCCACCCCGGAACTGGCCCGCCTCCTCCTCCACCGCTACGACACGTCCGCCTCGGCTCCGGCCCGGCTCGCGGCCCTGTCGGCCTAGGCTTGGCTTCCGGCGCGGGCGGTGGCCTCGTCGGCGAGGGCGGTCAGGTCGGCGATGGACATCGCGCCCGGGGGGAGGCCCTCGCGGGCGAAGATGTTCGCCGCGTGGCGCAGGACGTCGTTGACCGGGGTGGGGACGCCGTGGAGGCGGCCCAGCAGGGAGATCTCACCGTTGAGGTAGTCGGCCTCGACGGAGCCCGTGCCGCGGGCCAGGCTCTGCCAGGAGGAGCCGCCGCGTACGCCCGCCGGCTGGTCGACCTTGCCGTCGCGGGCCTCCGACTGTTCGGCCTCGGTGGCGTAGCCGATGCCCGCCGCCTCGAAGGCCGCCTTCCCCTCGCGGACGGCGCGCAGCAGCAGGGCCGCCTTGGCGGGGTCCGGCTCGGGGCCGGTGGTGGCCTGGATCGCGTTGCCCAGGTTCCCGAGGAGCTTCGCGTACTTCCACCGCATCACGTCCTCGACGACCGGCGCCCCGAAGCCCGCCCCGGCGAGGTCGGCGGCAACGGCCCTGATCCGGGAGTCCGCTCCGCCGGCCGCCCGCCCGAGGTGCAGGATCCCGGTGAGCGGCGCGCACAGGGCCGAGACCGCGCCGGGCTCCAGGAAGGTCGACGGCAGCCAGACGCAGACCCCGTACACCCGCGCGAAGCGGCGCAGCGCGAGCCGTTCGCTCTCCACGCCGTTCTGCGCGCACAGCAGCGGCAGCCGCTGCGCGGCCGTGCCGCCGCCGGCGACCTCCGCGTCGCCCCACGCGTCGAGCGCGGCGATCGCGTCCTGGGTCTTCACGGTCAGCAGCAGGACGTCGTGCGGGCGTAGTTCGCCCAGTTCCGCCGGGGCCGTGACCACCGGGAGCCGGTGGACGCGGGTGCCGTCGGCGGTGGTGAGCCGCAGTCCGTCGGACTTCAGGGCCTCGGCGTGCGCGCCGCGCGCGGCGAGGACGACCTCCTGGCCGGATTCGGCGAGGCGTCCGCCGATGGCCGCGCCGACCGCACCGGCGCCGATGATGATGTAACGCATGCCCAGAGCCTGACACACCGGCCGTGTCCGGACGCGGCCGGGCCGGGGCGGGGGGCGATGCGGGGGGCCCTGCCCGCGGAACGCTAGGAGCGGGTCAGCTCCACCAGTTTGAGCACGGTGTTCCAGTTGCGGGTGGTGACGTCCAGGCCCTTGACGACGGCGGGCCGGGCGAGGGCTTCGGCCAGCTTGGAGCGGCCGAGGCCGTTCGGGGCGTAGAGGTAGAGGACGCGGTCTCCCAGGCGGTACTCCTCGGGGAGGTACGCGGGGGCGTCGAGGGCGGCGAAGCGCTCGGGGCCGGGCTGCTCGGAGAAGAAGGTGGCGTGGAGCTGCCTGCCCTCCAGGTCGGCCGCAGGGAAGGGGCAGGCCTCGGCGACGGCGGCCAGGTGGTCCCCGTCGACGACCAGGCAGGCCACGCGGAACCCGAAGTGGTCCTCGATGGCCGCCTCCAGTGCCCGGGCGAGGGCGGTGGGATCCGTCTGCGGGCTGCTGAAGACGGCGTTGCCGCTCTGCAGGTACGTCTGCACGTCGCCGTGGCCGAGCCCCTCCAGCAGGGAGCGCAGCTCGGCCATGGGGACCTTCTTGTTCCCGCCGACGTTGATGCCGCGCAGGAGGGCGGCGTACTTCTTCGTATGCGCTGTCGTACTGGCTTTCTTCGTCATGGCCGCACCCTAGGGGTTGTCTGTGACAGCGCGGCCTCGATGAGGTCGGCGGCCTGGCGGGTGCCGCCCTCGGAGGCCATGCCTGCGCGGATGTCCTCCAGGCGTTCGGTCACCCGGGGGTCGTCGAGCAGTGCGAGGACGGCCTCGCGCAGGGTGGTGGCGTCGGCCTCCTCCATCGGGACGTGGCGGGCCACGCCGAGGGCGGCCAGCATGTCGGCGTTGCCGAACTGGTCGACCGCCTGGGGCACGGCGACCATCGGGGTCGCGGTGGCCAGGCCCTCCTGGCTGCCGCCGGCGCCCGCGTGGGTGATGAAGGCGTCGGCTTGACGCAGGACGTCCAGCTGGGGAACCCAGCGGTGGACCTCGACGTTGGCGGGGATCTCCCCGAGGTCGGCCTCGTCGGTGAACGTGCCGATCTGCAGCACGACGTGCCAGTCGGGCAGGTCGCCGAAGGCTTCGATGCAGGCCCGGTAGAAGGCGGGCTGCTTGGTGAAGGTGGAGCCGAGGGAG
Source organism: Streptomyces sp. NPDC048352 (assembly GCF_040651895.1). Classification (NCBI taxonomy): domain Bacteria; kingdom Bacillati; phylum Actinomycetota; class Actinomycetes; order Kitasatosporales; family Streptomycetaceae; genus Streptomyces; species Streptomyces sp. NPDC048352. The sequence continues at coordinate 161,812 of NZ_JBEZKZ010000005.1, read as the reverse complement.
ACGAGCAGGACCTTCTTCCCCTCGACGGAGGCCGGCCGCTCCCAGGTGCCCTGGGTGGCGCTGCGGTCGCCCTGGCAGGCCCCGACGAAGGTGTGCACGGACGCGTCGACGCGGTCGGCGTGCGGCTGGAGGGCGCGCGGGATCAGGACGATGCTGCGCCGGGGACGGCCGACGAAGTGGTCGGCGTCCTCGTCGATGCCGTTCTCGTCGAGCCAGGCGCGGAAGCGGGCGTAGTAGGCCTTCCCGCGTTCGGTGGCGCGCAGTTGTGCGGTCATCGGGGCGCCGACCTCCTCTTCGTAGCCGGTCCAGGCGACCAGGTTCGGGGAGAGCGAGATGGACGGGACGTCCCAGCGGCGGGCGAGGACGCGCGCCGGGTAGGCGGTGATGTCGTGGATGACGAGGTCCGGTTCGTCGCCCTCGAAGGCCGCCGCGAGCTGCGGGAGCGCCTGCACGGCGTCGTCCAGGAAGGGTTCGACGTTGTCGATGAGCTCGGTGCCCCAGGCCTCGGGGTCGTCGTGGGTGGGCAGGGTGGACTTCCAGACCACCGGAGTGGCGCCGGTCTCCGCGACGGTCTCGGCGAAGGAGGCGGGGATGGCGTAGCTGACGCGGTGGCCCCTGGCGACGAGTTCCCGGATCACTTCGATGCTCGGGTTCACGTGGCCGGGGGCGGCGATGGAGAACATGGCGATGTGTGCGGTTTTGGCTGAGGTCATGGACACGACCTTAACGAGACGAGACGTCTCGTGCAACCACATTCTCCCCACCAGGGATCCCCTGGGCCGGATGCGAGACTGAGGGGGACTCACGGCGAGCACGACGACCGGGCGAAGGACGAGACGGACGCATGGACGAGGCGCGGGCCAGGGACGTACTGGCGCAGGCGGGACTCACGGGCCCGGGCCGGGCGGAGCGGGCCGAACTGCTCGCCTTCGGCGAGAACGCCGTCTTCGCGCTCGGCCCCCTCGTGGTCAAGGTGGGCCGCGAGGCGGCACTGCTGGAACGGGCCGAGCGGGAGCTGGCGGTGGCGGGCTGGCTCGCCGACGCCGGGATCCCGGCAGTCCGGGCCGCCGAGCCGAAGCCGCGGCTGGTGGACGGACACCCGCTGACCCTGTGGCACCGGCTCCCGGAACCCCTGCGCCCGGCCGGCCCCGAGGACCTCGCCGCCCTGCTGCGGCCCCTGCACGCGCTGCCCGCGCCCTCCTTCGCGCTGCCCCCGCGCGACCTGCTGGGCGGGGTCGAGCGCTGGCTCCGGCTGGCCGGCGGGGCCGTCGACCCCGAGGACGCGGCGTACCTGCGCGCACGGCGCGACGCCTACGCCGGCGAGGTGGCCGCGCTCACCCCGCACCTGCCGCCCGGCCCGGTCCACGGCGACGCCCTGCCGCGCAACGTGCACGTGGGGCCGGACGGGCGGCCGGTCCTGGTGGACCTGGAGACCGTGTCGGCCGACCTGCGGGAGCACGACCTGGTGGTGATGGCCCTGTCCCGCGACCGGTACGGGCTCCCGGCCGACTCCTACCGGGCCTTCGCGGACGCCTACGGATGGGACGTACGGGAGTGGGAGGGCTGCGCGGTCCTGCGCGGCGCCCGCGAGACGGCGAGCTGCGCCTGGGTCGCCCAGCACGCCCCCGCCAACCCGAAGGCCCTGACCGAGTTCCGACGCCGCGTCGCCTCCCTGCGCAACGGCGACCGGAAAGCCCGCTGGCACCCCTTCTAGGGGGTGCCGAACAGTCCCGCCTGCCCGGCGGGCGGCCGGCACCGCACCTCGCCGCGTTGTCGGGCCCGCCCGAGGACGTCCCTGTACGCGGCGGCCCTCCGCTGTGCGACGCACCGCACCAGACGCCGCAGGGCCCGCCTTTCGGGCGGCCGGCGCTCCCGTGCGGACACCGCCCAGCCGCTCCCACCACCGGCACCACCGCCGCAGCGTGCAGGGTGACCGCCACTCCCGGGCCTGCACCGGGAGTACCGCGGGGCGTCGCCCCGAGGAGGGTCAGGCGGTGACCAGCGCCCGCAGCGGCCACGCCGTGTCGATCACCGCGTCCGGGCTGCCCTGCCGGCGCAGGTAGGACTGGAAGTCACGGGCCCAGCGGGCGTGCCAGCCGCCCTGCCGGTCGTGCAGCTCCGCCGGGCTCAGCCCGGCCACCGCCGGGTGGCGGACGGCTATCGCCCGGGCCACCTCGACCGCCGCCAGCGCGTCGGCCCCCGCGTCGTGCGCGGCGTCGAGGGTGACCCCGTACACCCCGCACACCGCTTCCAGGGTCCGCTTGCCCCGCCGGTAGCGGTCCACGGCCCGGTCTATCGTCAACGGGTCCACCACCGGCCCGGTCTCGGCCCCGCCGAGCCGTTCGGCGAGCGAGGGCAGCCCGTGCCGGGCCAGCTCCGCGGAGAGCAGGGTCAGGTCGAAGGCCGCGTTGTAGGCGACGACCACCGCGCCGCCGCGCCAGTGTTCCACCAGCGCCGCGGCCACCTCCTCCGCGACCTCCCGCACCGGCCGGCCCTCGGCGACGGCCCGCTCCGTGCTGATGCCGTGGATCGCCGCGGCCTGCTCCGGGATCGGTATCCCCGGGTCCGCGAGCCAGCCGCGCCTCGTGCGCACCTCACCGCCCCGCACCTCGACCAGCGCGGCCGTCACGATCCGCGACTCCCCCGGCTCCGTACCGGTCGTCTCCAGGTCGAACCCGACCAGCGCTCCCCCGTGCCACGCCTCCATGACGCGCCCCTCCCCCGTTTTTCCGGTCAACGCGTTTCAGCCTGCCACGGGGCACTGACACCGGACCGGGCCGCCCCCCGGCCGCTGCCCGGACGCGGCCTGATACGTCCGGCGGCCGGCCGGGGTCACGACACGGGCCGCGAATCCTCCCACACCGACTCGAACTCCTCCCGGTACGTCTGGAACAGTCCGTGCTCGGCGTCCTTCGGCACCCCCCGCCCGCCCCCGCGCAGGACCAGCACCGGCGCCTCCATCCCCCGGGCCCGCCGCAGGTACGACTGGACCACCGCGATGCCCGACGACTGCCCCTCCACCAGGTAGGCCGTGAAACGGGGGGTCTCGTCGAAGACGTGGATGTCGAAGCGCGAGGGGTCCTTCAGTCCCGCCCGCACCCGGCGCACGTGCAGGATGTTCATCTCCACCGACCGGCTCAGCTCGCCCTTGCGCAGTCCCAGCTCGCGCTCGCGCCGCTTGACCGCGCTGCTCGCCGGGTTCAGGAACAGCAGCCGCACCCGGCAGCCCGCCTCCGTCAGCCTGACGAGTCTTCGGCCGGAGAAGTTCTGCACCAGCAGGTTGAGGCCTATGCCGATGGCGTCGAGGCGCCGCGCGCCCCCGAACAGGTCCTCCGCCGGGAGCTGCCGCTGCAGCCGCACCCGGTCCGGGTGGACCGAGATGACGTCCGCGTACCGGTCCCCGACCAGGTCCTCGACGGCATCGATCGGCAGCCGGTCCGCCGAGGGGCTGCCCGACCCCGCGCCCAGCACCTCCAGCAGCCGCGCCGAGGCGCGCTCCGCCTGCTCCAGCACGGCCCGCGACAGCGCCCGGTTGCGGGAGACCACGTTGCGGGTGACCTCCAGCTCGTCGAGGGCCAGCTCGATCTCGCGCCGGTCGTCGAAGTACGGCTCGAAGCAGGGCCAGTGCTGGACCATCAGCTCGCGCAGCTGCGGCAGCGTCAGGAAGCTCAGCACGTTGTCGTCGGCCGGGTCGAGGAGGTAGCCCTTGCGCCGGCTGACCTCGCGGACGGCCACCGCCCGCTGCACCCACTCCTGCCCGGCGGGGCCCGCGGCCGCGACGACCCAGTCGTCCCCGCCGTGCACCGGCTCGTAGACGGGCCGCAGCACGGCGCCCACCACCGACCTCAGCCGCTGCTCGATGAGGTTCAGCCAGATGTACGCGCGGCCCGCGCGCTGGGCCCGCGTACGGACCTCGCTCCACGCGTCCGCGCCCCAGTCCAGCTCGGCCGCGGCCCGCGCGTCCCCGGCCGCCTGCGGGGCCAGCGACACCGCCGCCCCGGCCGCCGCCGCGCCCGGCACACCGCCGGACGCACCGCCGGGCGCATCCACCGGGCCACCCTCGTGACCGCCGTCACCAGGGGGCAGCTCCAGACCTCCCGAGCTCACCCGTGCACCGCCTTCTGCGTCTGGACGCCCGTCTCCAGTGATCACGGAAGGGTACTCCGCGCACGCGGCCCGACGCAGCCCGAAGCCGTCCTCGCCGGCCTCACGTCCCCTGGTCCAGCGGCCCGTTGACCCATTATGTGATGCCCGGACCGTACGTTGACCCGTATATCAGCTCTCCGGTTCACCCATCGGCAGCATTCCAAGTCCACGCGTGAGGACCCTCTTTCGGGGAAGATCTGGCAGAGACGTGATCCGCGCCGGATCGAGCCGGACCAAGATGGGATGAGTCATTGGCCTTGCAAGTCTGGCCGGGGCAGGCGTATCCGCTGGGCGCCACCTACGACGGAGCGGGCACCAACTTCGCGGTCTATTCGGAGGTCGCCCGGCGCATCGAGCTGTGCCTGCTGCACGACGACGGCTCGGAGACCGCCGTCGAACTGCGCGAGACCGACGCCTTCGTGCGGCACGCCTACCTGCCCGGGATCATGCCCGGCCAGCGGTACGGGTTCCGCGTGCACGGCCCCTACGAGCCCGAGCGCGGACAGCGCTGCAACGCGGCCAAGCTGCTGCTCGACCCGTACGCGCGGGCCATCAGCGGGCAGGTGGCCTGGGGCGAGGAGGTCTACGGCTACCACTTCGGGCGCCCCGACTCCCGCAACGACCTCGACTCCGCCCCGCACACGATGAGTTCCGTCGTGGTGAACCCGTACTTCGACTGGGCGAACGACCGGCCGCCGCGCCACGAGTACCACCACACCGTGCTGTACGAGGCCCACGTGAAGGGCCTGACCATGCGCCACCCCGACCTGCCGGAGGAGCTGCGGGGCACCTACGGGGCGCTCGCGCACCCGGCGGTGATCGGGCACCTGACGAAGCTGGGCGTGACGGCGCTGGAGCTGATGCCCGTCCACCAGTACGTCAACGACCACCGGCTGGTGAACGACGGGCTGAGCAACTACTGGGGCTACAACACCATCGGCTTCTTCGCCCCGCACAACGGCTACGCCTCCGGTGACCGGGGCCAACAGGTGCTGGAGTTCAAGTCGGCGGTCCGGGCGCTGCACGAGGCCGGGATCGAGGTGATCCTGGACGTGGTCTACAACCACACCGCCGAGGGCAACCACCTGGGTCCGACCCTCTCCTTCCGCGGCCTCGACAACGCCTCCTACTACCGGCTCGCGGACGACCCCCGGCACTACATGGACACCACCGGGACGGGCAACTCGCTGCTGATGCGCTCCCCGCACGTCCTCCAGCTGATCATGGACTCGCTGCGGTACTGGGTGACCGAGATGCACGTGGACGGCTTCCGCTTCGACCTCGCGGCCACGCTGGCCCGGCAGTTCCACGAGGTCGACCGGCTGTCGTCGTTCTTCGACCTGGTGCAGCAGGACCCGGTGGTCAGCCAGGTGAAGCTGATCGCGGAGCCCTGGGACCTGGGCGAGGGCGGCTACCAGGTGGGCAACTTCCCGCCCCTGTGGACGGAGTGGAACGGCAAGTACCGCGACACCGTACGCGACTTGTGGCGCGGGCAGCCGCGCACGCTCGCGGAGTTCGCGGGGCGGCTGACGGGCTCCTCCGACCTCTACCAGGACGACGGGCGCCGGCCGCTGGCCTCGATCAACTTCACCACCTGCCACGACGGTTTCACCCTGCACGACCTCGTCTCGTACAACGAGAAGCACAACGAGGGCAACCGGGAGGGCAACCGGGACGGCGAGACGCACAACCGGTCGTGGAACTGCGGGGTCGAGGGGCCGACGGAGGATCCGGAGGTCCAGGAGCTGCGCGAGCGGCAGATGCGCAACTTCATGGCCACCCTGATGCTGTCGCAGGGCGTGCCGATGCTCAGCCACGGCGACGAGTTCGCCCGGACCCAGCAGGGCAACAACAACGCCTACTGCCAGGACAACGAGCTGTCCTGGGTGAACTGGCCCGAGCCGGGCAAACCGCCGCCGGCCCTGCTGGAGTTCACCCGCCGGATGGTCTGGCTGCGCCGCGACCACCCGGTGTTCCGGCGGCGCCGCTTCTTCCACGGCCGGCCGGTGGAGGGCACGCACGACGAGCTCTCCGACATCGCCTGGTTCACCCCGCACGGCGAGGAGATGCGGGCCCGGGACTGGCAGGCGCAGCACGCGCGGGCGCTGACCGTGTTCCTCAACGGGGAGGCGATCTCCGAGCCCGGTTCGCGGGGGGAGCGGATCACCGACGACTCGTTCCTGCTGATGTTCAACGCGGGCGCCGACCCACAGGACTTCACCGTCCCGCAGGGCCACGGCTCGCACTGGCGGACGGTCGTGGACACGGCGCGGGCGGAAGTGCTGCCACCCGGCACCGGGCCGCAGTACGCGGCCGGCGACCGGGTGGCCCTGACGGGACGGTGTCTGGTGGTGCTTCAGCGCCCGGCGTAGGCGGAGCCGGGGCCGGCCGTCCCCGATCCCTCGTGCCGGACGGTCCGCTGGGCGGGGATGAAGGCCCCGGCCGGGGGCCGGGCGGCCGGTACCCGGGTCACCAGGGCGATGGTCAGGCACAGCGCGGCAGCCCCCACCGCCACCGCGAACGCGCCGGCGGGCCCGTACGACTCGGCGAGCCGTCCGGAGACGGCGAGCGCGGCGGCCTGCCCGGCCACCAGGGAGCTGGCGGCGAAGGCCATCGACTCGGCGAGCCGGGTCGGCTCCACCACGCGCTCGGTGAGCGCGAACGCGGTGATCAGGTGGGGTGCGTACGCGGCCCCGAGGACGGTGACGACCGCGTACAGCGGCCACAGGGTCTCGGTGAACAGCAGCGGCACCGAGAGGAGCAGCGCGGCGCCCGTGGCCGCCCGCCAGCGCAGCCGCAGCCCGAAGCGGGCGGGCAGGGCGCCGAGCGCGAGACCGACGGCGGCGCTGACGACGCCCATGGCGGCGTACACGACACCCGCCTGCCCCGGCACCCCCAGCTGGGCGGTGAGCGAGGCGATGCCCGCCTGGCAGCCGCCGAACATGGCGCCCTGGAGCGCGAGGGAGCCGCGTACGGCGTGCACCACGCGGGGGTGGCGCGGCGCCCGGACGCCCTTGCCACGCGGCCGCGCGGGGGTCCCGGCCGTGACGGCGGCGGTCGGGTGCAGGGCGTAGGCGGTGCCGAAGACGGCGACGAGGGCCGCGGCCCCGCCGAGGGCGACGGCGGGGTGCGCGCCGAGCGCGGCGAGTCCGACGAGGGCCGGGCCGAAGACGAAGGAGACCTCGTCGAGGGTGCCTTCGAGGGAGTGCACGGCGGCCACCACGTCCTCGCCGGCCTTCGCGCGGCGCGCGAGCGCGACGGAGCGGGTGCGGGCGAGCGGCCCGATCAGCGGTACGGAGGCCCCCGTGACGGCGCCGATCGCGGCGAGCGGGGCGGTCGCCAGGCCGGCGAGGGCCCCGGCGACGAGCGCGGCGGTGGCGACGGCGTTGACGGCCGCCGCGGCGAGGACGACGGGCCGCTGCCCGTGGCGGTCGGCGAGCCGGCCGAGGACGGGTCCGCAGACCACCTGGCCGGCGGAGAGGGTGCCTCCGACGATGCCGGCGGTGGCGAGCGAGCCGCTGGTCTCGGCGACCAGCAGGACGCTCCCGAACTGGGACATCGCGACGGGGAGTCGGGCGAGGAACGAGAGGAGCGGGAGTAGGGGCCCGGTCAGGGCGATGACGTGACGATAGGTACTGACGGTTCCAACCACTTGATCGACGTTAACGCGGTGGAGTCACCCGGATGCATTGGGTAATGGCACGGAATCGCGTCGACTGGGTACGTACGTTCTCATGACCCAGGGGTATGCAAGCAGTCAATCGGAACATGAGGCTCCGGCGAATGGCGCTCCGGCGGCGCTCGCTCCGGCCTCCACCTACCGGCTCCAGATGTGCCCGGAGTTCCCCTTCGCGGCGGCCGAGGCAGCCGTACCGTACCTCGCCTCGCTCGGCGTGTCACACCTGCACCTGTCCCCCGTACTGGAGGCGGTGCCCGGCTCCGCCCACGGCTACGACGTCACCGACCACGCCCGGGTGCGCACCGAACTGGGCGGCGAGCCGGGCCTGCGGGCGCTCGCGGCGGCCGCACACGAACACGGCCTCCGGCTGGTGCTCGACATCGTGCCGAACCACATGGCGGTACCGGTCCCGGTGCGGCTCAACCGGCCGCTGTGGGAGGTGCTGAGGGAGGGGCCGCACTCGCCGTACGCCCGGTGGTTCGACATCGACTGGGAGGGGGGCGCGGGGCAGGTGCTGCTGCCGGTGCTCCCCGGAGGGGACGAGGCCTGCGAGGTGGAGGCCCGGGCGGGCGTACTGCGGTACGGGGAGCTGGAGTTGCCCCTGCGGGCCGGGACCGCCGCACTGCCGCTGCCGGAGCTGCTGGCCGCCCAGTGGTACCGGGCCGCATGGTGGCGCGAGGCGCGCACCTCCCTCAACTACCGCCGCTTCTTCACCATTTCGGACCTGATCGGGGTGCGGGTGGAGGATCCCTCCGTGTTCGCCGCAAGCCACGCGAAGGTGCTGGAGCTGGTGCGGGAGGGGGTGGTCGGCGGACTGCGGACCGACCACGTGGACGGGCTGGCGGACCCCGAGGAGTACCTGCGCCGGCTGCGGGCCGCCGTGGGGAACGACTGCTGGGTGGTCGTGGAGAAGATCCTCGGCGAGCGGGAACGACTGCCGGCGTCCTGGCCGGTGGCGGGCACCACGGGGTACGACGCGCTGCGCCGGGTCGACGGCGTGTTCACCGACCCGGCCGGGGCACGGCAACTGGCCCTCGCGTACCAGGAGTCGACCGGCCTGCCCTCCTGGGAGGAGACCGCCTCGACTGCGGCCCGGGAGGTGCTCACCGTCGACCTCGCCGCCGAGCTGGCGACACTGGAACGGTGGGCCGGCAAGGAACTCTCGGGCGCAGTACGGGAGTTGCTCATCGCCACACCGGTGTACCGGACCTACCCCGGCGGGCCGGGCCCGGCGGCGTCGACCCTTCGGCGCGCCGCCGCCCGGGCGGGGGCCGACGCGGTCGAGGGGGTACGGGAGCTCCTGCTGCGGGAGCCGGCCTTCGCGGCGCGCTTCGCCCAGACCTCGGCCGCCCTGCGCGCCAAGTCCCTGGAGGACCGCGCCTTCTACCGTTGGGCCCCCCTGCTGTCGGCCACCGAGGTCGGCGGAGAACCCGGGGCCCCGGCGGTGTCGGCCGCGGAGTTCCACGCGTACTGCGCGGAACGGGAACGGGACTGGCCCGCCTCCGGGACGGTGCTGTCCACGCACGACACGAAGCGCAGCGCGGACGTACGGGCGCGGATCGCAGTGCTGTCCCAGGCGCCGGAGGCGATGGAGGTCCCGGGAGCGGGGGCAGCGGGCGGGGACGACCCGCAGCTGGCCTGGGTGGCGTGGCAGAGCGCGCTCGGGCTGGGCGACGCACCCGAACGCGGCCCCCGGCTGGCGGCGGCCCTGCTCAAGGCCGCACGGGAGGCGGCGCTGCGCACCTCCTGGACCGACCCCGACGAGGAGTACGAGGCGGGCATCACGGACCTCGTGCCCCGGGAGGCGGTGGAGCTGCCGCCGCAGCTCGCGGAGGCCGCCCGGGCCAACGTGCTGGGGATGACCCTGCTGCACCTGGCGATGCCGGGAGTACCGGAGGTGTACCAGGGCACCGAGTCCGAGTGCAGGGCGCTGGTCGACCCCGACAACCGCCGCCCGGTGGAGTTCCCCCGGGAAGCGCTGGCCGCCCTGGACGCCGGCACCGTCCCGCCGGACCTCGCGCGGGAGAAGCTCGCGCTGACGGCGGCCCTGCTGCGGCTGCGCCGCGACCGGCCCGGGCTGTTCACGGGCTACGCCCCGCTGCCGGCCTCGGGCCCGGCGGCCGACCACTGCCTGGCGTTCACCCGCCCGGGCGGCCTCGTCGCGGTGGCCACCCGCCTCTCGCACCGCCTGGCGGCGGCAGGCGGCTGGCGCGACACCACCCTGACCCTGCCGGAGGGCCGCTGGCACCGCCTGGGAGCCTGCGGCCCCGCGGGCGCGGGCACGGGTTCGGGGTACGAGGGGCGGGTCGCACTGGCGGAGCTGCTGGAGGAGGGGCCGGTGGCGGCGCTGGTGCGGGGGTAGGGGGCGGGGCTCCGACGGGGCCGCCTCACAGCTGGTTCGGGGGTTTCCCGTCAGTCCCATCGTCCTTCCGGTTCGGGCCGGTCCCTCAAGAGCGCTCCTTCGTCGCGTCGCTGCGCGATGTCGCTTCGCTCCACTCTTGACCGACCATCCCGCCCCGGAAAGCCGAAAGACTGCCGGGAACCCCCCGAAAGAACGGTCACGGGGCAGGAGAGGCAGAAGCGGCCCCTCAGGGACCAGGCGAGGGGCCGGGCCCGGCCCGCCTGCACCTAATGATGATCAGGAGCCCGGTCGGCACCGGGAGGCGCATCAGATCGCTACCTGCTCCTCATGGTTCAGCGTCCGGCGGCCGTCTGGGGCTGATACCTGCACCGAACGACCATCAGGAGCCCGGTCCGTGCGGGGTCATCGGCACAGGGCTGTGTCCACGGCCTGTTCGAGGTGCTTCGTGGTCGCCCCGTCGGGTGGGCTGACGGTCACTGCGATGTTGGCGGCGCGGCCGTCGTCGGTGACTCCGCCTCGGGTTTCGAAGCCGGGGATGTCGCCGCCGTGGCCCCAGTAGACGCCGCCGCAGGAGAGCGGCCTGCTCATCAGGCCGAGGCCGTAGCCGGCGCCGGTGTCGCCGAGGGGGACGGTGGTGCGCATCTGCGCGAGCTGGGCCGGCGGGAGGAGGCGGCCGGCCAGGAGGGCGGTGAGGAATCGGTTCAGGTCGGAGTTGGTGGAGATCATCTGGCCCGCCGCCCAGGCTGCGGAAGGGTCGATCTCCGTGACGTCGCGCCGCTGGTCGTGGCCCTTGGGGTGGGGTTCTCGGATGGTCATGTCGCCGGGGGCGGGGAAGTACGTATGGCGCAGGCCGAGGGGCTGGATGATGCGCTTGTCGATCTGCTCGCCGAGGGGTCGGCCGGTGACCTTCTGGACGATCAGGCCGGCCAGGACGTAGTTGGTGCTGCTGTAGGCCCAACTGGTCCCCGGGGAGAAGTCGGACTTGTGCCGGAAGGCGATGTCGAGCAGGTCGCGGGGTTCGAGGTACCGGCGCTGGAGGATGTCGTCGGTCACGTCCGCTTCGTACTCGGGCAGGCCGCTGGTGTGCTGGAGGAGTTCGCGGACGGTGATGTCGCGTCCGTCGATGCCCTCGCCCCGTACGAGCCCCGGCAGGTAGGTTTCGACCTTGGCGTCGAGGCCGACCTTGCCTTCGCCGACCAGTTGCAGCACGACCACGGCGGTGAACATCTTGGTGTTGCTGCCGATGCGTACCTGGCCGTCCCGGGGCACGTCGGGCCCTGCGGTGTACGAACGGGTCCGACCGTTGCGCTCCGTGACGCCGGCCAGCGCGCCGGGCACGCCGTCGGTCTGCACGAGGGCGTTCAGGGCCCGCTGGACGGTGTCCGGCCGTGCCGTGGCCGATGCGGACGGTGTGAGGACACCGGTGGCCATCACGCCTGCGGCGGCCCACAGGACAAGCCTCCGCCATGTCTGCTGATGCACGAGTCAACTCCTCGGTCGGATGTGCCCAGCATGTCCGTGTCCGCCGGCGCCGACGATCCTGCTACCCACCCGACCCCACTGGGGCTACCCCGCCTCTGTGGCACCCGCACTGCTCCGGTCGTCGTCTGGTGCAGGCATCGGCCCCAGACGGCCGCCGGACGCTGAACCATGAGGAGCACGTAGCGATCTGATGCGCCTCCCGGTGCCGACCGGGCTCCTGATCATCATTAGGTGCAGGCGGGCCGGGCCCGGCCCCTCGCCTGGTCCCTGAGGGGCCGCTTCTGCCTCTCCTGCCCCGTGACCGTTCTTTCGGGGGGTTCCCGGCAGTCTTTCGGCTTTCCGGGGCGGGACGGTCGGTCAAGAGTGGAGCGAAGCGACATCGCGAAGCGACGCGACGAAGGAGCGCTCTTGAGGGACCGGCCCGAACCGGAAGGACGATGGGACTGACGGGAAACCCCCGAACCAGCTGTGAGACGGCGCCACCGAGACCCCGCCCCCTACCCCGCCCCCACCCCCCAACACACACATTCGATCCCCGTGGAGCAGTAGCCGGCCGGTGTGGCGGGCATGGCATCCCATGTGACCCTCCAACGTGACATGCGCTACCCCACCCCGCACGAACTCGCCCTGGCCGGGCGGGCGCTGGCCGACGAGCACCCCGGCCGGGTGCGGATGCGGCAGGCCGGCGTCTCCCGGGGCGGGAGGCCGCTGTGGCTGCTCTCCGTCGACGGGCAGCGCGGCGGGCCCCGGGAGGTGCTCGTCGTCGCCGGGGCCCATGCCAACGAACCCGTCGGCGGGGCGACCGCGCTGGACCTCGCGCGGCGGGTCGTCCGGGCCGGGGGCGGCGGGTCGGGCTGGCACTTCCTGCTCTGCGCCGACCCCGACGGCGCCGACCTGCACCGGACGCCCCGCCCGTACTCGCTGCTGGACTACCACCGCCACTTCTACCGTCCGCCGGGACCCGAGCAGCCCGAGTGGGCGCCGTCCTTGCTCCCCCCGGACCGGCTCCCGCCGGAAACCCTCGCCCTGACCGCGCTCCTCGAGGAGCTGCGGCCGGTCCTCCAGGTCTCCCTGCACGGAACGGATCTCGGCGGGTCCTGGGTCCAGCTGATCCGTGACATACCCGGGCTCGCCGAGCCCTTCGGGAAGTCGGCCGCCGAGCTGCGGATCCCCGTGGAGACCGGGGCCTCGGACGCGGCCGGCTGGGGCTCGCGCGGGCCCGGGATCTTCGTGATGCCGCAGGCGGGGAGCGCGGACACCCGGCTCAGCACCTGGTGCCACCGCGGGACCACCGCGATCGTCGAGGTGCCCATGTGGGCCTCCGGGCTGGTGGACGATCCCGCCCCGCACCCCGACCCCCGGGGCGCCCTGCGGATGCTGGCGGAGCGGCTGACCCGGGACGCCGCCCGGGTGGCCGGGCTGCGGGAGGGGCTCCTCGGCACGGAGCCGGGCGCCGCCGCGCTGCTGCGGGCGGTGGACTGGACGCTCGGGCTGATCCCGGACGTCGCCGCCGGGTGGACGGCTCCCGGGGTGCCCCCCGAGGCCACCACGGCCTCCCTCGCCAGTATCGACGCGTTCGGGCGGCGGCTCTCGCTGCGCGCCGCCGCGATGCTGCTGCGCGTCCTGCGGGCCCAGGCGCATCCGGCGGCACCCGGGCTGGACCGCCTGGTGACGGGGTGGTGCGAGGAGTTCGCGGCCCGCTTCAGGGCGCGCTGGGTGCCGGTGGCCACGCAGGTGGAGCACCAGTCGCGGACGGTGTTGGCCGCGTACGGGTGCCTTCAGACCGGCCAGGCGTAGCGGCGCTTGGGGCGGCCGGTGGCACCGAGGCGGTCGTGGAAGCGGATGGCGCCCTCGTTCCAGTCCGGGGTCTGCCATTCGACGTGGTCGAGGCGGAGGTCGCGGGCGAGGCCGGCCACGCCGGCCATGAGGGCGGCGCCGAGGCCGTGGCCCCGGGCTCCTCGGGGCGGGCGGGGCGGACGAGGCCGGTGTGATCCATGAAGGGCATCCTGCCGGGGGCCCGCCCCACGACGAAGGGCCCGCCCGGCCCCAGCCCCTGCACCGCCACCGGCACCGGCACCGGCACCACCGACCGCCGGAACCTGCTCGCGTCAGTTCTCCGACAGCCGGAAGGTCATCCGGCCGAACCCCACCTGGTCCCCCGGCCGGACCACCGCCGCGTTCGTCACCCGGAGTCCGTTGACGGTGGTGCCGTTGGTCGAGCCGAGGTCCCTGAGCAGCCACACCCCGTCGCGCATGCTCAGTTCGGCGTGGGCCCGCGAGACGGTGTCGTGGCTGAGCCGCAGGCCGTTGCCCGGGTCGCGGCCGATGCGCAGCGGGCCCGCGGCCGGGTGCGGGAAGAGCAGCCGGGGCAGGCGCTCCGCCTGCCAGGCGCGGCGCACCCCGGCGGACACGGCCGAGGCCCGGCCCACCCAGCCGAACAGCCGGCTCGTCCAGGGGCTGTCGGCGCCGGCGGGCCCCTGCCTGGACTGGAGGTCGGCGAGCAGGACCGCGAGGTCCTCGGAGCGGCGGGCGACCAGCGCGAGTTCCATGCGGCGCAGGAAGGTGTCGTGCGACAGCTTCCCCAGCGCCGCGCCTTCCCTGAGCTGGCCCAGCGCCCGGTCGCGCTCCGCGTCGGAGAGCCGCGGGGCGGGGTAGGCGGGGAACTCGAAACTGGACGTCACAGGGTGATTGTCGGCCCGTCGGGTGCGGAGTGTCCAGAACTCCCGCGCCGGGCCCGGAATGATGGGCACGATACGCATGCTGGACACCGCCCAAGACGAGGGGACCGTCCGTGCAGTTCGAGGTGTGGGCACCGCTGACAGGTCGGGTCGCCATGCGACTGAACGACACGACCTACGACATGACCCCCGACCCGGCCCCCGGCCGTTCCGGCTGGTGGACCGCCGAGGCGCCGGCGGCCGACGGCGACCGGTACGGGTTCCGGCTCGGCGACGATCCGGTGGTCCGGCCCGATCCGCGCGGGCGGCGGCTGCCGGACGGTACGGAGGGCCTGTCCGCGGTGGTCGACTTCACCCGCCTCGCCCCCCGGGTGCCGCCGCCGCGGGTCCCGCTCCAGGACGCGGTCCTGTACGAGCTGCACGTCGGCACCTTCACCCCCGAGGGCACCTTCGAGGCGGCGGCCGACCGCCTGGGATACCTGGCGGGGCTGGGCGTCACGCACGTGGAGCTGATGCCGGTGTGCCCCTTCCCCGGCCGGCACGGGTGGGGGTACGACGGGGTGGCGCCGTGGGCGGTGCACGAGCCGTACGGGGGCCCGGCGGGCCTGGCGGCCTTCGTGGAGGCCGCGCACGCGGCCGGGCTGGGCGTGGTGATCGACGTGGTCCTCAACCACCTGGGCCCCTCCGGGAACCACCTGCCGGCCTTCGGGCCGTACTTCACCGACACCCACCACACCCCGTGGGGCGCGGCGGTGAACCTGGACGCGCCCGGCTCCGACGAGGTCCGCGCGTACCTGATGGGGTGTGCGCTGGCGTGGCTGCGGGACTACCACGTGGACGGCCTGCGGCTGGACGCGGTGCACGCGCTGGCCGACGGGCGGGCGCTGTCCTTCCTGGAGGAGCTGGCGGCGGCCGTGGACGAGCTGGCGGCGGAGACCACGCGGCCGCTGTTCCTGATCGCCGAGTCCGACCAGTGCGACCCGCGGCTCACGGCGCCGCGTTCCGCCGGGGGCCTGGGCCTGCACGCGCAGTGGAACGACGACTTCCATCACGCCCTGCACTGCGCGCTGACCGGTGAATCGCAGGGCTACTACGCCGACTTCGCCGAGGCCCCGCTCGGCGCGCTCGCCAAGACCCTGACGCGGGCGTTCTTCCACGACGGCACCTGGTCCTCCTTCCGGGGCCGCACCCACGGCCGGCCGGTGGACCGCCCGCGCACCCCCGCGCACCGTTTCCTGGGCTACACCCAGACCCACGACCAGGTCGGCAACCGGGCGCTGGGCGACCGGCTGTCCGCCTCGTGCTCTCCGGGGCTGCTGGCCTGCGCGGCGGCGCTGGCGCTGACGGGGCCGTTCGTACCGATGCTGTTCATGGGCGAGGAGTGGGGGGCCGGGACGCCGTGGCAGTACTTCACCGACCATCCCGACCCGGAGCTCGCCGAGGCGGTGCGCAGCGGCCGGCGGCGGGAGTTCGCGGCGCACGGCTGGAAGGCCGAGGAGATCCCGGACCCGCAGGACCCGGCGACGCGCGACCGGTCCTGCCTGGACTGGGCGGAGCCGGAGCGGGAGTCGCACGCGTGGCTGCTCGAGTGGTACCGGACGCTGATCCGGCTGCGCCGCACCCATCCTGACCTGCGCGACCCGGACCTGGCGGCGGTCCGGGTCGCCCATGACGAGGAGCGCCGCTGGCTGACGTTCCGGCGGGGGGAGGTCCGGGTGGTGGTGAACCTCTCGACGGAGTCGGTGACGGTCGCGCTCGGCCGCAACGGGGTGCGGGTGCTGGCTTCGTGGGAGCCGGTGGAGCATCCGGGTCCGGACGGGCGGATCCACGTACCGGGCGAGTCGGCGGTGGTCCTCGGGCCGTAGGGCCGCGGGCGGGGCCGTTATTCGACGATCGCCAGCTCGCGCGGCGCGTGGTTCAGGCGGCGGCCGCCGGAGCCGGTGACCGTGACGATGTCCTCGATGCGGACGCCGAACCGGCCGGGCAGGTAGACGCCGGGCTCCACCGAGAAGCACATGCCGGGGACGAGGGGCTGCTCCTCGCCCTCGACCATGTACGGCGGCTCGTGGGTGGTGACGCCGATGCCGTGGCCGGTGCGGTGGATGAAGCGTTCGCCGTAGCCGAACTCCGTGATCACGGCGCGGGCCGCCCGGTCCACGTCCTGGCAGCTCGCGCCGGGGCGGACGGCCGCGCATCCGGCCTGCTGGGCCTCGCGGACGATGTCGTGGACGCGCTGCTCCTCGGGGGTGGGCTCGCCGACGTGGACGGTGCGGGAGATGTCGGATCCGTAGCCGTGCTTGAGGCCGCCGAAGTCGAGGACGACCATGTCGCCGTGGCGGATGACCCGGTCGCCCGCCTCGTGGTGCGGGTTGGCGCCGTTGGGGCCGGAGCCGACGACGGTGAAGTCGATCTGGGAGTGTCCGTGGACGCGCAGCAGTCCGGCCAGGTCGGCGGCGACCTCGCTCTCGGTGCGGCCGGCGAAGGGGACGTGCAGGACCTGGGCGTAGGCGGCGTCGGCGGCGGCCGCGGCGGCCGCGAGCCGGGCCAGTTCCCGTTCGTCCTTGACGGCGCGGAGCATGGGCAGGGCGTCGGTGAGCGGGGCGTAGGAGGTGGCGGGCAACTCCCTTTGCAGGCCGAGCAGGTGCAGCGCCCAGGTGTTGTCGCTCACGCCGAAGCGGCCGTCGGCGTCGAGGAGCGGCGCGGTGACCCGGTAGGGGTCCTTGCCGTCGGTCCAGTCGCGCAGGGTCAGCGCGGCCGCGCCGGGGGCCTTGGCCGCGTCGGGGGCTTCGAGGGCGGGCACGACCAGCACCGGGTCCCGGCCGGCGGCGAGGACGAGCAGGGTGAGCCGCTCGGTCTCGGCGGTCGGGCGGTAGCCGGTGAGGTGGGTGAGGTCGGGGCCGGGCGCGACGAGCAGCCCGGCCAGTCCGGCGTCGGCGGCGCTCCGCGCGGCCGCGGCCATGCGGGCGGCGTAGTCGGCGGCGGTGAAGGCCTCGGGTTCGGCGTGGGCGGGGTCAGGCGTCGGGGCGGTGGTCATACGGGGATCCTGCCGTGAGGCGTGCGGCGAGCGCAGCGGCCGCGCCGGACAGGCTCGCGGGCGCGAGCAGCTCCGTACGGTGCGCCAGGCGGGGTGCGGCGAGCGGTACGGCGACCCCGGCGCGGGCGGCCTCGGCGACCGGGCGCGGCAGCAGCACCAGGCCGTGCCCGGCTGCGGCGAGGGCGCACAGGGCGTGCAGGTCGGTGCCGTCGTAGCGCAGGGCGCCGCGCCGGGCGGTGAGCGGCAGCCCCACGTCCGGGGCGTCGAGCCAGCGGGCGTCGGCGAGGTCGTCGAGCCGGACGGAGTCCCGTGCGGCGAAGGGGTGCCCGGCGGGGAAGAGGACGGCGAGCTCCTCCTCGGCGATGCCGGTCACCCGGAGCGGGGCCACGTCGGGCAGCCGCAGGGGGTCGCTCGGGGCGGCGAGCCCGTCGACGAGTCCGAGGTCGCACTCGCCGGCGGCGACGGCGGCCGGCACCCGGGCCGGGGGCAGGACCCGCAGGGTGACGCCGGTGGGGGGCAGGGCGGCGAGCAGCGCCGGGCGGGCGGCGGCGAGGGGGGAGGCGGCGAGGGTGATCAGGCCGGGCGGGGCGGCGGCCAGCCGCAGTACGTCGGCGCGGGCCGCGTCGATCCGCAGCAGCAGCGGCCGGGCGTGTTCCAGCAGCCGGGTCCCGGCCGGGGTGGGGGCGACGGGCCTGCGGGTGAGGAGCTCGGTGCGCAGGTCGGCTTCGAGGGCGGCGATGTGCTGGGAGACGGCGGACTGGGTGTAGCCGAGTTCGCGGGCGGCGGCGGAGAAGGAGGCGAGCCGGGTGACGGCGGTGAAGGTGCGCAGGAGGTGCGGGTCCATGACCGCAGGATGTCATCAGTTCTGCTTATCGATCATTCAGGAACGATCGTTGGCGCTGAACCGGGACCGGGCCGCAGGATGGCCGTATGACCACCGCGAGACAGACCATCCCGTCCGGCCCGGCCGTCGCCCGGATCGCCCTCGTGGGCGACCGCTCTCCGCACGTGGAGTCCCATACCCGGATCCCGCTCCTGCTGGAGGCGCTGGCCGCGCGCGACGGGCTCGTCCTGGACGGCTACTGGATCCCGACCGCCGGGGCGGAGGCGGAGGCCGCGGCGGGCACCCTGTCCGGGTTCGACGCCGTGTGGGTGCTGCCGGGCAGCCCGTACGCCAGTGAGGCGGGGGCGCTGGCGGCGATCCGGGTGGCCCGGGAGGAGGGCATCCCCTTCCTCGGGACCTGCGGCGGCTTCCAGCACGCGCTGCTGGAGTACGCCCGCGGTGTCTGCGCGCTGCCGGACGCCGCGCACGCCGAGAACGACCCGGGGGCGGACGACCCGCTGATCGCCCCGCTCGCGTGTTCGCTGGCCGGCCACGAGGCGGTCGTACGGGCCGAGCCCGGATCCCTGGCCGAGTCGGCGCTCGGGGCGGACCGGTCGACGGAGCGCTACCACTGCCACTACGGGCCCGTGGCCCGGCACCTGCCGACGCTCGCGGCGCACGGGCTGCGGCTGTCGGGGCACGACGAGGACGGCCGGGTCCGCATGGCCGAGCTGCCCGGGCACCCCTTCTTCCTGGCCACCCTCTTCCAGCCGGAGCTGGCCGGGGACGGTTCGCGGCCGCACCCGGTGATCCGGGCCCTGGCCGTCGCGGCCGTGGCCCGCGCCGGGCGCCGCGCGGCAGGGGCGGCGGCCGGGACGTCCGGGGCCCCGGCCGGCGGCCGGACCGCCGGATAACCCGTCGCGGGGCCACCCGTCCGATCGGCTATGCTGTGCATGCACAACGAACGGGTGGTCCGCCGCCCTTCGTGGTGGGTGTAGCTCAGTTGGTAGAGCACCTGGTTGTGGTCCAGGTGGCCGCGGGTTCAAGTCCCGTCACTCACCCTGTTCGCCCCGTAGGGGGTACGAGGTTCGCCTCGTACCCCCTACGGGCTTTTTTGCATGCCCCTGCCAGGCCCTCCGGGCGGCGTCAGCCGCGCAGGAAGGACTCGACCTCCGTGACGAAGGCCACCGGGGTCTCGTGCGGCGGGTAGTGGCCGGCACCGGGGATCGTGACGATCCTGCAGTTCGGGTAGGAGGCCTGCCAGGTGGTCCGCATGACGTCGGCCGTCAGGGCGAGGTCGTACTCCCCCACCAGGACCAGCACCGGCAGGGTGCTGCCCTTGACCGCGGCGGACAGGTCGCGCGGCTGCCAGTCCGCGAGGTAGCCGGCGAAGGCCTCCGGGCGGGAGACGGCGAGGGAGTGTTCGACCATGCGCTCCAGCCAGTGGCGGCTGGCGCGGTTGCCGGTCACCAGGTCGAGGATGGTCCGCCGTTTGGCGGGGTCGTCGGCGGCTCCGTGGAAGAGGGCGTGGGTGGCGTCGTCCATGGCGTACGGCCCGGCGGGGACCGGGGCGAGCCCGATCAGCTTCTCGACGCGCTCGGGGGCGCGGGCCAGTACCTGCTGGGCTGCCTTGCCGCCCATGGAGTGGCCGAGCAGGCAGAAGGTGTCCCAGCCCAGCTCGTCGGCGAGGGCGAGGACGTCGTCGGCGATCTCGGGGAGGCTGTGGCGGCCGGGGACGTCCCGGCGCTCGCCGTAGCCCCGGTAGTCGAGGAAGGCGTACGAGAACCCCTGCGGGTCCAGGTAGTCGAGCACGGAGCCCCAGTTGGCGGAGGTCCCGAACCAGTCGTGCAGCACGATGACGCGGACGGGTCCGGTGCCGATCCGGCGATGGGCGATGGCCATGCGTTCTCCCTCGGTGACGGGCGCGGTGGGAACTGCCGCCGTAGGACTGCCCATCCCGCCTACGATCACACCACCGCCTCCAGCCGCGGCCTCAGGCCACGGTGTACTCCGTGTCCCCGAAGTCGGCGACCACCCTCAGGCTGCCGCCGAGGGCCTCCACGTAGGAGCGCAGCGTCGCCACCTCCGTGCGGTCTGTCTCGCCGTTCTCGATGGCCGACACCCTGGGGGCCGAGACGCCCATGGTCTCCGCTACGTCCTTCTGGGTCAGCGCCTGCTCCTGGCGGATCTCGGCCAGCCGGTAGGCCCGGACCTCGGCCATGAGCCGTTCCATGGCGGCGCGCTTCTCCGCCGGGGACCGCACCGGCACTCCCGCAGCCGCCCGGCGCTCGCGCACCTGGCGCTTGGCTTCCTCCCAGCCGACGGCACTCATTCGTACTCCCTCGTGTCCAGCTCCGCGATGTGGTTCTGGTAGCGCTTCTCCGCGAGCGGGATGTTGACCTCGTACCACCGCTGCCAGTTTCCCGCCTTGTCGCCGGCCACGAGCAACACCGCGCGGCGGACCGGGTGCTCGAAGCACTCCGCCACCTCGCCAACGAGGACCACTTCCCGATGAGACGCGCCCGCTAAGTTAAAGCAAGCGTTAACTTAGCGGGCGCGGAACCGGGCCGGTTCACCCGTACGGGAGCACGTGTCAGACGGTCTTGATCGCCGGGTCCGAGATGCCCGGGGCGCCCGTTTCCACGTGGCCCGCGAAGCGGCGCAGGAAGGTGGGGTCGGCGTCCGAGACCACGGAGACGTCGTACCAGCGGCCCGAGGCGCGCAGGTCCACCGTGTGGGAGACCGCGGCGCCCGGGTTGACCTTGAAGGTCTGGGGGGCGCCGCCGTAGGTGTTGGTCACCGTGAGGTTCACCGCCGCGCTCCCCCCGTTGGCCAGGGTCAGGGCGAGGTTGCCGGTGGCGTCCGCGTGGCGGGCCGTGACCTCGGGGCCGGCCTTCTTCGCCGGGCCCTTCCAGGTGCGCAGGAAGCCGTTGGGGCCCCAGACCGTGAGGTTGATCTGGTTGCCGGTGGAGCTGCTGGTGCTCCAGGTGTCGGAGAGGGTCTTGCCCGCCTCGACCGTGTAGGGCCAGGGGCCGTCCGTGCGGTTGCCCGAGGTGCTGTGGAAGTGGGCGCCGAGCGTGGGGCCGGAGGAGAACGTGAGCGTGAACGTGCCGGTGGAGGTGGTGCGGGCGCCGTCCACGTACGGGCTGTAGCCGAGCGCCCGGGTCGGCTTGGAGCCCGCCTCCTGCCTGGGCAGGGTGCCGGTGGCGGGCGGGACCGGGTGGTAGGAGGGGTGCGCGTCGTGGTCCGGCGGGACGTAGCCGGCGGTGGACGGCAGGGACGCCGGGGTGGCGTCGGCCCGGGTGAAGTCGAAGGCCGAGGTCAGATCGCCGCAGACGGCCCGGCGCCACGGCGAGATGTTGGGCTCCCGCACCCCGAAGCGCTTCTCCATGAAGCGGATCACCGAGGTGTGGTCGAAGGTCTCGGAGCAGACGTAGCCGCCCTTGCTCCACGGGGAGACGACGATCATCGGCACGCGCGGACCGAGGCCGTACGGGCCCGCCGCGTAGCCGCCGCCACCGGCGTAGAGGTCGCGGGTCACGTCGGCCGTGGACAGGCCCCACGCCGAGGACGCCGGCGGGTACGGCGGCACGACGTGGTCGAAGAAGCCGTCGTTCTCGTCGTAGGTGATGAAGAAGGCCGTCTTCGCCCACACCGCCGGGTTCGCGGTCAGCGCGTCCAGCACCTGGGAGATGTACCAGGCACCGAAGTTGACGGGCCAGTTCGGGTGCTCGCTGAAGGCCTCGGGCGCCGCGATCCAGGAGATCTGGGGCAGGGTGCCGGCCACCACGTCGGCGCGCAGCCGGTCGAAGTAGCCGTCGCCCGCCTTGACGTTCGTGCCCGTACGGGCCTTCTCGTACAGGGCGCTGCCCGGCTGGGCGCCGCGATAGCTGTTGAAGTACAGCAGCGAGTTGTCGCCGTAGTTGCCGCGGAAGGCGTCGCCGATCCAGCCCCAGGAGCCGGCGGCGTTCAGGCCGTCGCCCACGTCCTGGTAGATCTTCCAGGAGACCCCGGCGGCCTCCAGGCGCTCCGGGTAGGTCTTCCAGCCGTAGCCGGCTTCCTGGTTGCCGAGGACGGGGCCGCCGCCCGTGCCGTCGTTGCCGGTGTGGCCCGTCCACAGGTAGTAGCGGTTCGGGTCGGTGGCCCCGATGAAGGAGCAGTGGTAGGCGTCGCAGACGGTGAAGGCGTCGGCGAGGGCGTAGTGGAACGGGATGTCGTTCCGGGTCATGTAGGACATCGTGGTGGCGGTCTTCGCCGGGACCCACTTGTCGTACTTGCCGTTGTTGTACGCCTGGTGGCCGCCGGCCCAGTCGTGGTTGAGCCCCTCGACGAACTGCATGCCCAGGTCATTGACCTGCGGGTGGAAGGGGAGGATGTCCTTCGTCCCGTTGGACTGGTGGAAGACCGACTTTCCGTTGTCCTGGAGCACGGGCCGCGGGTCGCCGAAGCCGCGGACGCCCTTCATCGTGCCGAAGTACTGGTCGAAGGACCGGTTCTCCTGCATGAGGACGACGATGTGCTCGATGTCCTGGATGGTTCCGGTGCTGCCCTGCGCCGGGATGGCGGCGGCGCGCGCGATGCTCTCGTTCAGCATCGCGGCGGCCGCGGTCCCGCCGGCGATCCGGAGGAACCTGCGTCGGTTGAGTTCAGCCATGGGTGACGACCTCTGGGGGGTGAGGGGGGATCGAGGGGCGCCCCAAGGACAGCGGTCCCGGGGTACCTGACGGAGATCCCCGTCTGACGTCGGGCCGTACAGCGGGCGAACGGAAGGCCCGCGCGCTCCGCTGCCGGTACGGTACGGCCGGCCCGTCGGCCGCACAACGGCCCATGACGCCCCATCAGGTGCGCCCTGAGGTGGAGAGCGGGGTCCTACTCAGCGCCCCCACACAGGAACTGAGCATCCGTACTCAGGTCCGGGCGGCGTCCGCTCGTCATCGTGGGGGCATGTCCATACAGTCATGTGATCCGCGGCCGCGCGTCGGCATCACCGCCGTCGCCAGCCTGCTGCCCGAGGACGCGCTGTCCTCCGACGACCTCCAGCGGGAGGTGTCCCGGCGCAGTGGCCTGGCGCTGCCCGCGCGGCTCCTGACGCAGGCCACCGGGATCGTCTCGCGGCGGGTCGCGGGCCCGGGGGTGTACGCCTCCACGCTGGCGGCGGGCGCGGCCCGGCGGGTGCTGGACTCGGCCGGGCTCTCGCCGCTCGACGTGGACCTGCTGGTCTTCGCCTCCGCCTCGCGGGACCTGGTCGAGCCGGCCACCGCCCACATCGTGCAGGCGGAGCTGGGCTCGCGGGCGCACGCCGTGGACGTCACCAACGCCTGCAACAGCTTCGTCAACGGGATCGACCTCGCCCGCAGCGCGGTCCTGGCCGGGCGGGCCCGGCGGGCGCTCGTGGTCACCGGGGAGACGCCGAGCCGGGCGGTGCGGATGGACCCCGCCGACTTCGCGGAGTTCCGCAACGGTTTCGCGGGGTACACCTTCGGCGACGCGGGCGCGGCCGTGCTGCTGGAGGAGGTGGAGCGCGGCGGGATCCTGGACGTGGACAGCGAGACGCATTCGGAGCACTGGGAGGTCGGGGGCATCCCGGGCGGCGGGTCGCGGCACCCGCGCGGGGACGCGTACACCTACTTCCAGGGCGACGGGCACGAGCTGCGCGGGGTCTTCGAGAAGGTGGGGACGGCGGTCATCGACCGGACGCTGCACCGGACGGGCATGGACTGGGACGGTTTCGCCAAGGTGCTCGTCCACCAGGTGACGGTGCCGTACCTGGAGCGGTTCGCGGAGCTGACGGGGGTGCCCGCCGGGAAGCTGGTGGTCACGGTGCCCGAGCTGGGCAACGTGGCGAGCGCCAGTATCGGGGTGCAGCTGGAGCGGGTCTTCCCCGGGCTCGCCGCCGGTGAGCGGGTGCTGTTCGTCGGCCTGGGCGGCGGGATCAGCATCATGACGATGGTGTGGGAGAAGGCGTGAGCGGGCGCATGTGGGTGGTGGTGCCCGCGCACGAGGAGGAGGCGCGGCTCGGCGGGACCCTGCGGGCGCTGGCGGCGCAGCGGGACCGGGACTTCACGCTGCTGGTCGTGGACAACGCCTCGGCGGACGGCACGGGCGGGGTCGCGCGCGGGTTCGCGGCGGACGCGCCCTTCCCGGTCGAGGTGATCGAGGAGCCGGAGAAGGGCGTCGGCTCCGCGGTGGACACCGGCTTCCGGTACGCGATCGCGCACGGCGCCACCCTGCTGGCCCGTACGGACGCGGACTGCCTGCCCCGGCCCGGGTGGACGGGTGCGGCGCGGGCGGCGCTGGCGGCCCGCCCCGGGCTGGTGTGCGGGCGGGTCACGGCGCGGCGCGACGAGCACGGCCCGCTGGGCCGGGCCGGTTTCGCCGCCCTGGTGGGACTGGCCGCGCTGTTCGGCCGGCTGCGGCCCGGGCACGCCCGCCGGCACGGTTTCCGGGCGCCGTACCGGATGCACGCGGGGAACAACATGGCCATCACCGCCGAGCTGTACCTGGCCGTGGGCGGGATGCCCCGGCGCCCTTCGCCTACCGACCGGCTCTTCCTGAACGCGGTGCGCCGCCACACCGACCGGATCTCCCGCTGCCGGGGCATGGTCGTGGAGAACTCCACGCGCCGGCTGCGCGCGTACGGCCTCGCCGGGACCGCCCGCTGGTACCTCGACCAGGGCAGCGGCACGCACGGAACGGACGACCCCCGCTGATGCTGGACCGACTCGAACACGCGCTGCGGGCCCGGCCCGAGCGGCCCGCCGTACTCTCCGCGACCCGTTCTGGCGGCACCCGGGTCCGCGCCACCCGGGGCGAACTCGCCGGGCTCGCCGACGACTTCGCCGCCGCGCTGCACGCCCGCGGACTGCGCGCCGGGGACACCGTCGGGGTGGCCGTGCGGCCCGGGCCGCGCGCCCTCGCGGTGCTGCTGGCGCTGTGGCGGCTCGGGCTGCGCGGCGCCGTGCTGGACCCGGGTGCCGGGGCCGAGGTGCTGCGGGCCCGGCTCGCGCTGGCCCGGCCCGCGCTGGTGCTGGCCGACGCCCCCGCGCAGGCCGTGGCGGGGTGGGCCCGGCCGCTGGCCCGGCGGGCGGCGCTGGAACTGCCGGAGCTGGCCGCGCTGGGGCCGGTGGCCACGGTGGGGCCGCGGCTGCCGGGGTGCGCGCCGGCGCTGGAGCGGGGGGCCCGGCGGGCGGGGGTGCCGGCCCCGTACGAGGGGGACGGCGACGCGGTGATCGTGTTCACCTCCGGGACCACCTCGCGGCCCCGGGCCGTGGTGCACACCCGGGCGGGACTGGCCGCCGGGATGGAGGCGGTGTCCGGGCTGTTCGGCACCGGGACCGGCCGTGGGGAACCCGTGCTGGGCGGCACCTTCTTCGTGCTGGTGCCCTCGCTGACATGCGGGGCGCCGGTCGCGCTGCCGGCCCGCTCCCCGGCCACGCTGGCCCGGCAGCTGGACCGGCTGCGGCCGCGGGACACCTACCTGACCCCGCCGCAGCTGCGGGACGCCCTCGGCGCCGGGGCGCGGTTCGGGGGCCGGGTGTGGACGGGTTCGGCTCCGGCGAGCGCCGGCCTGCTCGGCCGGGTCCGGGAGGCGGGCGCGGAGCAGGCGTGGGGGGTGTACGCGCTGACCGAGCTGTTCCCGGCGGCGGCGGTGGAGTCCCGGGAGAAGGACGCCTTCGACGGGACCGGGGACTTGGTGGGGGCCCCGCTGCCCGGGGTGCGGACCGCCGTGGACGCGGGCGGGCAGCTGCTGCTGGCCGGCCCCGCGGCCCGGGACCGCTACCTGGGGGAGGCGCCCGATCCGTGGGTGGCCACCGGGGACCGGGCGCACCTGGACGGCGCCGGCCGGGTCGTGCTGGAGGGGCGCTGCAAGGACATGGTGCTGCGCCGGGCGGAGAACATCTACCCGGGCCTGTACGAGCCGGGCCTGCACGTGCCGGGGGTGGAGCTGGGGGTGCTCGTCGGGGTCCCGGCGGGCGACGGGGACGAGCGCCTGGTGGCGGTGGTGCAGCCGCAGCCGGGCGTGCCCGAGCCGGCCCTGCGGGCCGCGCTGTCCGAGCCGCTGCGGCGGATGGGCACGGCCCGTCCCGACGCGCTGCTGTTCGCGCGGATCCCGCTGGCGGGGCGCTCGCGCAAGCCGGACCGGGCGGCGGTCTCGGCGCTGGCAGCCCGGCTGGTGACGGCGTCGGGGACGCGGCCGTGAGCCTGTGGGTGGTCGTCCCGGCGTACAACGAGGCGGCGTCGGTCGGGGGCACCCTGGCGGCGCTGGCCGCGCAGCGGGACACCGCCTTCTCGCTGGTGGTGGTCGACAACGCCTCCACGGACGGGACGGCCCGGATCGTACGGGAGTTCGCGCGGTCGGCCCCGTTCCCCGTCGAGCTGGTCCACGAGCCCGAGCCGGGGGCGGGGACGGCCGCCGACACCGGCTTCCGGCACGCGGTACGCGCCGGGGCGCGCCTGCTGCTGCGTACGGACGCGGACTGCCTGCCGGCCCCGGACTGGACGGCCGTCGCCCGGGCGGAGTTCGGCCGGGGGGCCGAGGTGCTGTGCGGGCGGAGCGTGCCGCGCCGCGACGAGCGGCCGGGCTTCGCCGAGGCCCGGCTGCTGCCGGCGCTGGTGCGGCTGTCCGCGCTGTACGGGCGGTGGCGGCCGGCGCACCGCGGTCCGCGCTACCGGGCCCCGTACGTGCTGTGCCACGGGCACAACCTCGGCATCACCGCCGAGCTGTACCTGCGATGCGGCGGGACCCCGCGCGAGCGGCTGGAGGAGGGCTCGGAGGACGTCACGCTGCTCAACCGGGCCCGCGAGCACAGCGCGCGGATCGTGCGCGCCGAGCACCTGGTGGTGGAGAACAGCCTGCGCCGGCTGCGGTCCTGGGGTGCGCGGCGCACCCTGCTCTGGTACTGGGACCGGCGTTACCGGCCCGCCGACACGAAAGAGGTCCACGTCCGATGACCAGCCACGACCGGGCGCGCCGGCGCGACCGCAGGGTCTACCTGCGCAGCCACCCCCTGCTGTTCGGGCTGCTCGCCGCCACCCGCGGGCGGGCCGTACGCCGGATCGGCGGCACGGTGCTGGTGCACGGCGCCGACGCCTACCGGGAGGCGCTGACCCGGATCCCGCTGGACCGCACGGCGGCCGGGACCACGGGCGGGGCCGCACGGGAGGCGCTGCGCGGGGCCGGCGGGGTGCTGTTCGACCAGGAGGGCGGCGGGCACCGGGCCGGCCGGCGCTCGCTCGCGGAGGGCCTCGGCGCGGCCGGGGTGGAGGGGCTGCGCGCGCGGTGGCGGCCGCTGCTGGAGCCGGGTTGCGCGCCGCTGGGCCGGGGCGCGGAGGTGGACGTGGCGGCCCTGGCGCGGGAGCTGGCCGGCACGGTGGCGGGGGCCCTGCTGGAGAGCGGGGCCGAGCCGCGGGCGCTGGCGCGGGCGGCCGCCGATGCCGCGGCGGCCTCGGTGCGCAGCCACCTGCCGGGCCCGCCGAGGCCCGGGGCGGCGGCCGCGGCGGCCCGGGCGGCGGGGCGCCTGCGGGGGCTGCTGGGCGGCGGGGACGCCCTGGACGCGATGGTGGCGGTGGCCGCGGTGAACACCACCGTGGCGGCGGTGCCCCGGGCGGTCGCCTGGTGCGCGGACGCCGGGCTGTGGGGGCAGGCCGCGGACGCGGGGGTGCGGCCCCGGCTGGCGCAGGAGCTGCTGCGGGTGACCGCGGCCTCGCCGGTGCTGCCCCGGGTCGCGGCGGGAGCGGGGACGGTCGAGGGCTGCCCGGTGCGGGGCGGGGACCGGCTGCTGCTGGTGGCCCGGCACGCGGCGGGGGCGCACCGGCGGGATCCGGACGGGCGGGACCCGGCCGGGCCGGGGGCGGCGCGGCTGGTGTTCGGGGCGGGGCCGCACGTGTGCCCGGGGGCACGGCTGGCGACCGTCCTGCTGGAGGACGTGCTGGAGGCGCTGGCTCCGTACCGGCCGGTGGTGACGCGCTCCCGGGTGGACCGGCGTGCGGCGCTGCCGGGGTGGCGGGTGCTGACGGTGGAGGCGAGCCGGTGAGGATCGCGGTGACGGGGGCGAGCGGCTTCTGCGGGGGGCACGTCGCCCGCGCGGCGGCGGCGGCCGGGCACCCGGTGGTCTGCCTGGGCCGCCGGCCGGGCCCGCTGGGCGTGCACCGGTTCTGGGACGCGGCGTCGGCCGGGCCGGACCTGTCGGGGGTGGACGTCGTGGTGCACTGCGCGGCGGCGGTGGGTGATCCGGCGCCGGGCTCGCGGGCGGAGGCGGCCATGCGCGCCGTCAACGTGGACGGCACGGCGCGGCTGCTGCGCGCGGCTGCCGGCCGGCCGGTGGTGTGGGTGAGCAGCGCGAGCGTCTACGACCCTCGCCGCGACCGGGCCCGCGTCACGGAGGACCACCCGCGTACGGGCCACCTCAACGCCTACGGCCGTACGAAGGCGGCGGGCGAGGCCCTGGCGCTGGAGGCGGGGGCCGTGGTGCTGCGTCCGAGGGCGGTCTACGGCCCGGGCGACACCCAGCTCCTGCCCCGTCTGCTGGCGCGGGTGCGCGCCGGCACCCTGCTGCTGCCTGGCCCGGACGTGGAACTGAGCCTGACGGCGGTGGAGAACCTGGCGGACGCCTGCCTGGCGGCGCCCGGCTGGGCCCCGGGCGCGTACAACGTGGCGGACGCGGCCCCGTACGCCCGGGACGCGGCGGTCGGGGCGGTCCTGCGCGCCCACGGCGTCCGCGCCCGGATCCGCCACCTCCCGCTCCCGGTGGCGGGGGCGGCGGCCCGTACGGCGGAGCGCCTGGCCCGCCTGACCGGCACCGAGCCGGCCCTGAGCCGCTACGCGGTGGACCAGCTGGCGCACCCGGTGGTCCTGGACCTGGCCAGGGCCCGCGCGCAGGGCTGGACCCCGCGGCGGACCCTGGCGGACTACCTCAGCCCTCGGTCGGCGTGAGCCGCAGGGAGATGCTGTTGATGCAGTACCGCTGGTCGGTGGGGGTCGGGTAGCCCTCGCCCTCGAAGACGTGGCCGAGGTGGGAGCCGCACGTGGCGCAGAGGACCTCGGTGCGGACCATGCCGTGCGAGGTGTCGGCCTTCAGCTCGACCGCGTCGGTGTCCTTCGGGTCGTAGAAGGACGGCCAGCCGCAGTGCGATGCGAACTTCTCCGAGGAGCGGAAGAGCTCGGCGCCGCAGCCGCGGCAGGAGTAGACGCCCTCCGTCGTGGTGTCGGTGTACTCACCGCGGAAGGCGGGCTCGGTGCCGGCGAGGCGCAGCACCTGGTACTCCGACGGTGTCAGCTCCGCCTGCCACTGCTCGTCCGTCTTCTGGACCTCGTACGCCATGACTCCATCGCTCCCTTAGTTCGACAGGTGGGCGAGACGGATCCTGTCCAGGATGTGCGGTCCCAGGTCCGTGACGTCGCCCGCGCCCATGGTGAGAACGAGATCGCCGGGCTTGGCCATTCCCGCGATGACGTCGGCGACGGCGTCCTTGTCGTGCTCGGGGGTGACGTCGGCGCCGGCGGCCCGGGCGGCGGAGATGATCAGCTCGCTGGTGACGCCGGGGACCGGGTCCTCGCGGGCCGGGTAGATGTCGAGGACCACGGAGGCGTCGGCCAGGGCGAGGGCCTGGCCCATCTCCTTGCCCAGTTCCTGGGTGCGGGAGAAGAGGTGGGGCTGGAAGACGACCAGGATGCGGGAGTCCCCGGCGGCGCCGCGGATGGCCTCCAGGTCGGCGGTCATCTCGGTGGGGTGGTGCGCGTAGGAGTCGATGACCTGCACTCCGGCGGCCTCGCCCTTGAGCTGGAGGCGGCGCTTGACGCCGGTGTACTTGCCGAGCGCGGCGGCCAGGTCGTCGGCCGAGATGCCGAGGGCGACGCCGGCGGCGAGGGCGGCGACGGCGTTGTGGGCGTAGTGGCGGCCGGGCACGGAGACGGTGAAGACGATCTCGCGGCCGTCGATCACGACGGAGACCTCGCTGGTCAGGCCCCGGGGGGTGACCTTGCGGATCCAGACGTCGGCGGTCTCCTCCTCACCGTACGTCGTGACGGTCAGCCCGGGGTTGCCGCTGACGCGGCCGGCGATCTCGGCGGCGCCCTCCTGGCCGTGGGCGACGACGAGGGTGCCACCGGGGACGATCTTGCCGACGAAGGTCTCGAAGGACTCGTAGATCTCTTCCATCGACGCGTAGTTCGCGTGGTGGTCGAGCTCCGCGTTGAGGATGATCGCGACCTGCGGGGAGTACTTGTGGAAGCTGCGGTCGCTCTCGTCCGCCTCGGCCACGAAGACGTCGCCCTCGCCGTGGTGGGCGTTGGAGCCGGGGGCGTCCAGGTCGCCGCCGATGGCGTACGAGGGGTCCAGGCCCAGGGCGCCGAGCGCTACGGCCAGCATCGAGGTGGTGGTGGTCTTGCCGTGGGTGCCGGCGACCGCGATGGGGCGCAGGCCGTCCATGACGGAGGCGAGGGCGTCCGAGCGGTGCACGACCGGGATGCCGAGCTCGGCGGCGCGGGCCAGCTCGGGGTTGTCGGCGCGGATGGCGCTGGAGACGACGACGCAGGTGGCGTCGGTGGCGAGGTGGCCGGCGGCGTGCCCGATGTGGACCGTGGCCCCGTGGGCGCGCAGCGCCTGGGCGGTCTCGGAGTCGCGGGAGTCGCTGCCGGCCACCTGCGCACCGCGCTGGGCGAGGATCTTCGCGATGCCGGACATGCCGGCGCCGCCGATGCCGATGAAGTGGGGCCGTTCCATCGCGGTCGGCAGGCCGGGCTTCATTCAGGTCGCTCCAGGATCGAGTGCGGGTGTGTCCGCCCCAGCCTATTCGTTGTGGGCGAAGAGCTTGAGCACCGGAACCTCCACCCTGTGCCGGGCGCGGGAGGCCCAGTCGCGGTGGAAGAACTCCTCGACCAGGTGGGGGGCGGTCAGGACGATCACCTCGTCGGCGCCGGTCTCGTCCACGACGGCCTTGAGCTTGTCGAGGGGGTGGTCCTCGATGATCTGGCCGACGGCCCTGGCGCCCTTGGCGCGCAGGGCGTTGAGGGAGTGTGCGAGCGCGTGTGCGGCGGGGCCCCGGGCGGCCTCGCCCTCGGGTTCGTCGGCCTCGCGGAGGGCTTCGGGCAGCTCGCCGAGCGCGACGTCGTCGATGGCGCGGAGCAGTCGGTCCTGGTCGCCCCTGGGTTGCATCAGGACGATGAAGGAGACCGGGTCGTCTCCGTGCAGGGTGGTGACGAAGTCCACGTCCACCGTGGTCAGCGGCTGCTCGATCATCAATACGCTCGTGAACACGGACGCCCTCTCCTTCATGGGCCGAGACCGGTCGGCCGGCCCCTGCGGAAACCATCCTGCCCCGCTGTCGCGCGGAGCCACGCGGATATCTGTGCCCAGGTATGTGCCCGTCGGAAGCTAAGCGGAACGCGAAATTCCGCCCCTTCTCAGATCCGACGGTAACTGGTGAACAGGAACCCGGCCTCTTCCAGTACGCAGGCCGGCGCGAGCCGGTGCGGAACCGTGACGGAGGGCCCGCCGGAGATCCGCTGGGCGTCCCCCGCCGTGAGCGTCGGGGAGATCGTCAGGCACAGCTCGTCCAGCACGTCCGCGGCCACGAACTGGCCCAGCAGCCGGGGCCCGCCCTCCGTCAGCTGGCGGCGCAACCCGCGCGCGGACAGCTCGCGCACCGCCCGTGCCGGGTCCACCGCGGCCCCCTCGCCCGCCACCACGACCTCGGCCCCGGCCGCGGTCGCCTGCGCCACCCGGTCGGCGGGGGCGCCGGCGCCGGTGACCACCAGGGTGGGCACGAGGGGCGCGGTGAACAGGGGCAGTCCGAAGTCCAGGTCCAGGCTCGCGGTGACCACCGCGATGACGGGCGCGGGGCCCTGCCCGGCGGCCGCGCGCCGGGCGGCGAAGGCCTCCCGGGCCCGGGCCGGGCGGTAGCCCTCCTGGCGAACCGTTTCGGCCCCCACGACCACGACGTCGGCCAGGGCCCGCAGGGTGCCGAAGATCCGCATGTCCGTCTCGCCGGAGATGGGATGCGAGCGGCCGTCGTGCTGGGCGGCCCCGTCCAGGGTGGAGACCATGTTCGCGCGCAGCCAGTGGGCACCGGGCTCCAGCTCGGGGTACGCGTAGGCGTCCGCGATCTCGTCCAGCGACCACTCATGGTCGGCGAGGTCCCGCGGTGTGGCGGCTGTCTGATCGGTCACAGGGAACAGGCGTCGCATCGGTGCAGTGTGACACGCCCCGTAGAGTTAAGAGCTGTGTCAACATCACTCTCCACCTCCGGTCCTGCCTCCGGGCAGCCCCCGATAGCCGACGCGGGCCCCCTCGCCCTGTGCGCCCGCGCGCCGCGCGTGCCCGCCGAACGGCTGGTGGCCGAGATGGTCCCGCCGCCCCGCTTCGACTCGGTGCGCTTCGACACCTACGAGCCCGACCCCGCCCAGCCGAGCCAGGCCGAGGCCGTCACCGTGCTGAGCGGCTTCGCCGCCGGCCTGGGCGGGGCCCACGCCAGCGGTGCCGGCCGGCGCAAGTGGTTCGGCAGGAAGGCGGCCGCCCCCGCCGCGGGCCCCCGCGGGGTCTACCTCGACGGCGGCTACGGCGTCGGCAAGACCCACCTGCTCGCCTCCCTCTGGCACGCCACCCCCGCCGAGCCCGCGCTCAAGGCCTTCGGCACCTTCGTGGAGCTGACGAACCTGGTCGGCGCGCTCGGCTTCCAGCAGACCGTGCAGACCCTGGGCGGACACCGGCTGCTGTGCATCGACGAATTCGAGCTCGACGACCCGGGCGACACCGTGCTGGTGTCCTCGCTGCTCAGCCGTCTCGTGGAGCAGGGCGTGGCGCTGGCCGCCACCTCCAACACGCTGCCCGGCAAGCTCGGCGAGGGCCGCTTCGCCGCCGCCGACTTCCTGCGCGAGATCCAGGGGCTGTCCGCCCACTTCCGGCCGCTGCGCATCGACGGCCAGGACTACCGCCACCGCGGCCTGCCCGAAGCCCCGGCGCCGTTCTCCGACGAGCAGGTCGCCAAGGCCGCGTACGCCACCCCGGGCGCGAGCCTCGACGACTTCCCGGGCCTGCTGGAGCACCTGGCGAAGGTCCACCCGAGCCGCTACGGGGCACTCACGGACGGCATAGCGGCGGTCTGCCTGACCGACGTCGTCCCGGTGCCGGACCAGTCGACGGCGCTGCGCCTGGTGGTGCTGGCCGACCGGCTGTACGACCGCGAGGTCCCGGTGCTGGCCTCCGGCGTGCCCTTCGACAAGCTCTTCAGTGACGAGATGCTGGGCGGCGGTTACCGGAAGAAGTACTTCCGAGCCATATCGCGGCTCACCGCACTCGCACGCGACGCGAAACCCCTGGTCTCGCAGTAGGTTTGGCACGGCCGGGCGCTCCTCGCGGCCCGGCCGTTTCCACTTCTGCGAAGGGATCACCATGGCCACCACGCGTCACGCGCACACCGTCTGGGAAGGCGACCTGCTCAAGGGCAAGGGAGTCGCCACCCTCGACTCCTCGGGCCTCGGTTCGTTCGACGTCTCCTGGCCCGCCCGTACGGAGGCCGCGAACGGCAAGACCAGCCCGGAGGAGCTGATCGCCGCCGCCCACTCCAGCTGCTTCTCGATGGCCCTGTCGCACGGGCTCGCGGGCGCGGGCAATCCGCCCACCCGCCTGGAGACCAAGGCCGACGTGACCTTCCAGCCCGGTGAGGGCATCACCGGCATCCACCTGACGGTGGAGGGCGATGTCCCGGGCATCGACAACGACGCCTTCGTCGCCGCCGCCGAGGACGCCAAGAAGAACTGCCCCGTCAGCCAGGCGCTGACGGGTACGACGATCACCCTGAGCGCCAAGCTCGCCTGATCCCCCGCACCACCGCCGGGCCCCCGCCCGCGTGTCCGGGGCCCGGTGGGGTGACGGGCCGCCCCCGGCGCACGCGTCGCGGGCCCCGACACGGCGCGCCGTGGTACCACGGGCCGGTCACATCTCCAGCCGTCCACCGGGGAGTTGCCGATGTCCGTCACCCGACGCAGCCTGCTCGCGGCCGGCACGATCGCCTTCAGCGGGGCCCTCGGGGCGCTCTTCGCCGGGAGCGCCGGCGCCGCCCGGGCCTCCGCGCGGGGTTACGGGCCGCTGCTGCCCGACCCGCGCGGGCTGCTGGACCTGCCCGCGGGGTTCTCGTACCGGGTGCTCTCGCGCGCCGGTGACCAGCTGCGCTCGGGCGAGGGCACGGTGCCGGCCAACTGCGACGGCATGGCCGCCTTCGGTGCGGGCGGCGGCCGGATCCGCCTCGTCCGCAACCACGAGAACCGGGCCACCGCCGCGCTGCGCGTCCCGGCCGTGGAGGGGCTCACGTACGACCCCGGGGCCCTGGGCGGCTGCACGGTGCTGGAGCTCGACCGGGCGGGCGCGGTGCGCGGCGAGCGGGTCGGCCTCGCCGGGACCGCCGTCAACTGCGCGGGGGGCCGCACCCCCTGGAACACCTGGCTGAGCTGCGAGGAGACCGAGGAGCGGGCCGGGGAGTCGGGGTACGCCCGCGACCACGGGTACGTCTTCGAGGTGGACCCCGCCGACCCGCACCGGCTCGGCGCCGTCCCGCTGACCGCGCTGGGCCGCTTCGCCCACGAGGCCGTCGCCGTGGACCCGTACCGGGGGGTGGTCTACGAGACGGAGGACGCCTTCGTGCGGCCCTTCGGGCTCTTCTACCGCTTCCTGCCGGCGCGGCCGCTCGGCGGTCCCGGCTCCCTGCGGGCCGGCGGCGTACTCGAGGCCCTGCGCGTGCCCGGGGTGGCGGACCTGTCGGCGGTGGACGAGCCGGGGGCGGAGTTCCCGGTGGAGTGGGTCCGCGTACCGGATCCCTCGGCGGCCGGGACGCCGGTCCGGTTCCAGGACTTCGGCCCGCGCGGGATCACCCACGCGCAGAAGCTGGAGGGCTGCTACTGGGGCGGCACCGGGGTGTACTTCGTCTCCAGCTTCGCCCGCAGCGGCGAGGGGGCCGCCGCCGACCACCACGGGCAGGTCTGGTTCCACGACCCGGTGCGCGGCCGGCTCCGGCTGGAGGTGCTCTTCGGCCCCGCGGCGGCCACCGCCCTGCCCGGGGACTCCCCCGACAACATCTGCCTGGCCCCCGACGGGGGGCTGATGGTGTGCGAGGACGGCGGCGGGGACCAGTACGTCCTCGGCGTGACCCCGGACGGGGAGGTCTACCCGATGGCCCGCAACGCGGACGACATCGGCGGGCCCGAGGCACCGGAATGGGGCGAGTTCGCGGGAGTCACCTTCTCGCCCGGCGGGCAGACGATGTACGTCAACGCCTACGCGCCGGGCACCACCTTCGCGGTGACCGGGCCCTGGCGGTGACCTCCGGCGCCTGCCGGAACGTACGGAACCGACGGGATCGGGGTGGATGGCGGTGGCCAAGAAGGACAAGGCCGGCAGGGCCGGGACGGTGGCCGGGGCCGGCGACGGCAGGGCACGCGTGGACGGCGAGGGGGCTCCCGAGGACGCGGCCCTCGGGCCGCTGCTGAGGCTGGCGCCCGGGCGGCCCGTGGACCTCGGCGCCCTCGATCCCTCCGCCGTGCCCGGCGGTCCCGCCGACAAGACCGCAGCCGTCTCCGCCACCGCCCGGCTCGCCGGGCCGCTGGCCTCGCTCCAGGAGCGGCTCTACGCGGCCAGCACCGCCGGGGACCGCCGCCGGGTCCTGCTGATCCTCCAGGGCATGGACACCAGCGGCAAGGGCGGCACCGTCAAACACGTGATCGGCCACCTCAACCCGTCCGGCTGCCGGATCAAGGGCTTCAAGGCCCCCACGAAGGAGGAGAGCGAGCACTCCTTCCTCTGGCGGATCACCAGGGCCCTCCCGCTGCCCGGCGAGATCGGCATCTTCGACCGCTCGCACTACGAGGACGTCCTGGTGGCCCGGGTCCGCGAGCTGGTCCCGCACGACCGGCTGGAGCGGCGCTACGAGGAGATCAACGAGTTCGAGCAGTCCCTCGCCGACGACGGCGTGACCCTGGTGAAGGTCTTCCTCCACATCGGCTACGAGGAACAGCGCGAGCGGCTGCTGGCCCGGCTCGACAACCCCGACAAGCACTGGAAGTTCAGCACCGGGGACATCGAGGACCGCGCGATGTGGCCGGCGTACCAGCGGGCGTACGAGGTGGCGCTGGAGCGCTGCTCCTCGGAGGCGGCGCCCTGGTACGTGGTCCCGGCGGACCGCAAGTGGTACCGGAACTGGGCGGTCGGCAAGCTGCTGCTGGAGCACTTGGAGGCCATCGGTCCGGCGTATCCGCCGGGTGACTTCGACGTGCAGGAGTGCCGTAAACGCCTGCTTGCCACATAGTCATATATTTTGCGTACGTGACCCCTTCCGTACGCACAGTAGCGGCCGTGGCGGTGCTGGGCGCCGCCCTCGCGGGATGCGCGGGCGGCCCCTCCGGCGCCCCGCAGGGCGCGGGAGCGGCCCGGCTGGCCAGCCCCCAGGGCTCCGGCCCCGCCGCGCCCGCCCGGCCCTCCCCCTCCGCCCCGACGGCCCCGACCGCCGCGCCGGTGCCCGGCGCGCCCGCCCGGGTGCCGACCCTGGCCCCCGGCCCGAACGGCCTGACCCCGGTCTTCGAGCGGGCCCGTCAGCGCGCCGACAAGACGGTGGCGCTGACCTTCGACGCGGACATGACCTCCGACCAGGGGCCGCGCGCCGCCTCGGGGGAACGGTTCGACAACCCGGAGCTGATCGACGCCCTGCGCCGGCTGAAGGTGCCGTCGACGGTCTTCATGACGGGCCGCTGGGCCGAGGAGTACCCCGAGCAGGCCAGGTCCATCGGCACGGACCCGAACTTCGAGATCGCCAACCACTCGTACAGCCACCACGCCTTCACGACCCCCTGCTACGGGCTTCCCGCGCTGGACGGCGAGGCGGCGCGGGCCGACGTGGAGCGGGCCTTCGCGGCGTTCAGGAAGGCGGGGGCGGTCAACACGGTGCCGTACTTCCGCTTCCCCGGGGGCTGCTACGACGACCGGGCGCTGCGGGCCCTGTCCGCCGCCCGGGTGACCGCGGTGCAGTGGGACGTGGTCAGCGGGGACGCCTTCGCCAAGGACCCCGACGCGGTGGTGGAGCAGGTGCTGGCCGGGGTGAAGCCCGGTTCGGTGGTGGTCATGCACTGCACGCGCAGCGCGGCCCCGGTGACCGGGGAGGCGGTTCAGAGGATCGTCCCGGAACTGCGGAAGCGCGGCTTCCGCTTCGTGAAGGTCTCGGAGCTGATGGGGAAGTAGGGCTTCCCTCCCTGAACCGGCTCCGGGCCCCCAGCCGGCTCCGCGTCCCGGGTCAGCTGCGGCGGGCGCTGGCGAGGGCGGACGCCGCGCCCGCCGCCCCCGCCAGCAGCAGCGCCCCCGCCAGGGCGCCCAGCGGGAGCGGAACGGTGTCCGACCGGGCGGCCTCGACCAGGGCGGACACCGCGACGCGGGCCGGGGAGACGGCCACGACCCAGGCCAGCAGCGAGCCGACGCCGCCGGCGAGGACCGCCAGGCCGCGCCCCCGCACCAGCGGCCTGCTGCACACCGCGCCCACCGCCGCCCCCGTCAGGGCGCACACCGCCACCGCCACCGCTCCGGCGAGGACCGTCCCGGCGGCCGGGCGGCGTTCGAGGTCGCCGAGCAGCACGGCGTACGCGGCCCCCGCCGCCCCGGCGAGCAGGGCTCCGGCCAGCGCGGTCAGCAGCGTCGCCGCATGCACCCGTACCGGCCCGGCCGCGGCGGCGGAGCAGGCACGGGCGGCCGGGGGTTCCGCCGTGACGCAGATCCGCACCAGCCAGGCGGTCACCGGCACCAGTCCCGCCGCCGCGTAGCCGAGGGCGTCCGGCGCCGGGTCGCCGGAGCGGATCCCGACGGCCAGGAACGCCGCGTACAGGACGAGCGGGGCGATCCAGCGCTGCGAGCGCAGCAGCAGGGCGCCCTGGTAGTGCATCAGGGCGGTCAGGGTCACGGGA
Organism: Streptomyces sp. NPDC048352; assembly: GCF_040651895.1. Classification (NCBI taxonomy): domain Bacteria; kingdom Bacillati; phylum Actinomycetota; class Actinomycetes; order Kitasatosporales; family Streptomycetaceae; genus Streptomyces; species Streptomyces sp. NPDC048352. The sequence continues at coordinate 123,675 of NZ_JBEZKZ010000005.1, read as the reverse complement.
GTTCCTCCACGGCGCGGATGTGCCAGGGCGGGTGCGCGGTGAGCAGCTCACGCAGCACGGCGTCGGAGCGGTCGGCGTCCACGGTCAGCAGGACCCCGCCGCCGGGGGCGGGCGCGGCGGACAGGCCCGGCGGCAGGGCGGCGCCGGGCGGGCCGGCCGCGTGGATCCGTACGGCCGGTACGCGGCTCCCGGCGGGCGGGGCCGCGGGCAGCAGCGTGCCGCCGCGCACCCGGTAGTGGGCGTCGGGCAGACCGGCGAGCCGGGCGGGGTCGTGGTCGACGAACACCACCGTGCCCCCGGCGGCGGTGCGTTCGGCGACGGCGCGGTCCAGCTCCGCCCGCGCGGGCGCGTCCAGCCCGGTCCACGCCTCGTCGAGGACGAGCAGCCCGGGCGCGGCGAGCAGGGCCTGGGCGACCGCGACCTTCTGGCTGGTGCCCTTGGACAGTTCGGCCATCGGGGTGCGGGCGTGGGCGGCGGCGCCGAACCGCTCCAGCTCCTCGGCCGCCCGCCGGGCCGCCCGCCCGCGCGGCAGGCCCTGCACCCGGCCCAGGTGGGTCAGGTACGCGCCCGCCGTCAGCGGCAGGGCCGCCGGGAAGCGTTCGGGGACGTAGGCGGTGCGCGGCGGGCGGCCCTCGACGCGGCCCTCGGTCGGCGTGTCGATGCCGGCGAGGATGCGCAGCAGGGTGGACTTGCCGCCGCCGTTGCCGCCTTCGACGCGGACGAGGGCCCCGGCCGGCAGCTCCGCCGTGACCCCGCGCAGCACCCAGGGCCGGCGCCTGCCGTAGCGGCGGCCCACCTCGGTGAGCCTCAGTGCGCGGCCGGTGTCTCGGTGAGCTCGCTGGGCCGGACGATGACGAAGCCCTCGCCGCTCAGCTTCAGCTGGATGGCCTCGCCGGAGCCGCCCCGGATCATGGAGCCGACCGACTGGGAGCGGTGCAGCCCCGTCTCCAGTGCCGCGCTCCAGCCGACGACCGCGTCCGTGTCCACGTACACCGGCGCCTGGGGAGTGACCGGGATGATGATCGGGTTGCCGTCGCAGACCACGGCGAGCTTGCCGGTGCCGGTGAAGAGGCTGTTGAAGAGGCCGCCGCCGGTCATGCCGGCGCCCTTGAGCATCTTGATCTCGTAGGACAGCGTCGGGTCGAAGCACAGGACGTTGCGCCCGTTGACGGTCAGGGCGTCGCCGGGCTCGAAGTCGATGATGAAGCAGTGACCGGCCCGGTGCGCGAACCACGCCTCGCCCTGGCCGCGTACGGACATCAGCGCGAGCCCCTCGCCGGTGACGGCCCGCTTGAGCATGCCGCCGATGCCCTGGCCCTTGCGCTCGAACTGGAGGTTGCCGCGGAAGGCGACCATCGAGCCCTGGCGGGCGATCATCTCGCCGTTGACGGCGTATTTGACGGACTTGGGGTTCTGCAGGGTCATACCGGGTGCGGCAGACGGCTGTGCGAGGTGGTCGCTCGCGAAAAGGTCGCTCTTCATGGACCCGATCCTCGCCCGCGCCCGCCACCCGGGACATCCTCCTGAAGGCGGAGCCTGGCATCCTTGACGGGATGAGCAGCCAGCACACGAACGACACCACAGACGTACCCGCGGTCGGCGCGGACAGCGGCTTCCGGCGCGAACACGCCCTGCGCGACGAGGCCCCGCAGTTCGTCCTGCCCCTGGTGGTGCGGATCGAGAAGACCGACCCGCCGGCGCGGACCGACGCGCTGGAGACGGCGGCCCGTGCGGTGCTGGTCCTGCTGACCGACGAGCGGGCGCACGGCGACGGCGCATGGGCCCGGGCCGTGCGCGACTGGCAGGACGCCCGGATCCGCAAGGTGGTGCGGCGGGCCCGCGGGGCGGAGTGGCGCAAGGCGGGGACCCTGCCGGGAGTCACCGTGGAGGGTGAGGCGTCCGAGGTCCGGGTCTTCCCGCCGGTGCCGCTGGACGGCTGGCCCAAGGAGCTGGCCAAGCTCCAGGTGTCGGGCACCGAACTGGACGACCCCGAGCCGCCGGGGCCGGCCGGACCGGGGGTCCCGGTGCTGTGGCTGAACCCGGACCTCGGCATGTCCGCCGGCAAGGCCATGGCCCAGGCCGGGCACGCGGCGCAGCTGGCCTGGTGGGAGCTGACCGCGGCCGAGCGTGCCCTGTGGCGGGCCTCCGGCTTCCGCCTGGCGGTACGCACCGCCCCGCGCGAGCGGTGGCCGGAGCTGAGCGGGAGCGGGCTCCCGGTGGTCCGCGACGCCGGCTTCACGGAGATCGCCCCGGGCTCCTGCACGGTGGTCGCGGACCACCCGGCCCTGCGCGCCCGGCTGTGAACTGGCGCGAGCTGATCCTCGGGCTGCTGCCGCAGGCGGAGCTCGGCGGGCCGGCGGACGAGGCGGAGCTGGCCGCGGTCGAGCGGGCGCTCGGGCAGCCGCTGCCGGCCGGCCTCGCGGACCTGCTGCGCGCGTGCGACGGGGTCGTCGGACGGCACGGCACCGACGTCGTCTGGAGCGCCGGGCGGATCGCCCGGGACAACGCGGAGCTGCGGAACTCCCCGGAACTCGCGGCCCTGTACATGCCCTTCGAACCGCTGCTGTTCTTCGGGGACAACGGCGGCGGGGACCGGTTCGCCGCCGTCCGGATCCCCCCGCGCCCGGACGTCTTCGTCTGGGACCACGAAACCGACACCCGCGCCTGGGCGGCGGCCGGCCTGGAGGACTACCTGCGCCGCTCCCTCCCGGCATCCGGGGACTGGTACCGGCACTGAGCGGCCCGGACGCCGCCGCCGCGGAAAACCGCGGCCGACCCGGCGGGCGGACCGGCGCCGGTGCCGGCGCCGGAGCCGGTAGAGGGAACCGGCGGCGGGAACCTCAAATGTTGCTCTGAACGTCCCCTCCCGGGGGTTGGCCCGGGTGCGGCCGGGCGATGACAACGGCACACGGCCCGTGAGAGGGGGCGAGGGGGACATGAAGCCCATGGAACGCCTGGGGGTGGGCATCGGCTGGCGGCCGGAGATCGCGGACGCCGTCGAGCGCCTGGACGGCCTGGACTGGGTCGAGGTGGTGGCCGAGAACGTCTGCCCGGGCCACCTTCCCGCATCCCTGGAGCGGTTGCGCGGGCGCGGGGTCCGCGTCGTGCCGCACGGGGTGTCGCTGGGCCTCGGGGGCGCCGACCGCCCCGATCCGGCGAAGCTGGCGGCGCTCGCGGAGCGGGCGGTGGCGCTGGGGGCTCCGCTGGTCACCGAGCACATCGCCTTCGTACGGACCTCCTCGCCCGTGCTGGAGGCCGGGCACCTGCTGCCGGTGCCCCGGACCCGCGACGCCCTGGACGTGCTGTGCGAGAACGTCCGGATCGCGCAGGACGCGCTGCCCGTGCCGCTGGCGCTGGAGAACATCGCCGCGCTGGTGTCCTGGCCCGGGGAGGAGCTGACGGAGGCCCGGTTCCTGACGGAGCTGGTGGAGCGGACCGGCGTGCGGCTGCTCGTCGACGTGGCCAACCTGCACACCAACCGGGTCAACCGCGGCGAGGACCCGGCCGCCGTGCTGGACGGGATCCCCCTGGAGGCGCTGGCGTACGTGCACGTCGCCGGCGGGGTGGAGCGCGACGGCGTCTGGCACGACACCCACGCGCACCCGGTGCCGCCGGTGGTGCTCGACGTACTGGCCCGGCTGCGCGAGCGGGTGGACCCGCCCGGCGTCCTGCTGGAGCGGGACGACGACTTCCCGCCCGAGGCGGAGCTGGCCGCCGAACTGGCCCGGATCCGCGCGGTGGTGGACGCGGGCGGGGCTTCCGGTGCCGTGCGCGAGCGGGTCGCCGTCCGCGAGGGCGCCCCCGGCGAGGCCGGTGAGGCCGCGCGGACCCGGGTGGCGCTGGGGCAGGCGGCCCTGCTGTCGGCGCTGGTCGCCGGGACCCCCGTACCGGAGGGCTTCAACCGGCAGCGCGTACGGGTGCAGGCGCGGGCGCTGGCCGCCAAGCGGGCCTCCGTGGTGGCGAAGGTCGCGCCGGAGCTGCCCGGGATCCTGGGCGGCCCCGCCGCCTACCGCACCGCGTTCCTCGACTACGCCCGCAACCGCCCCATGACGGCCGGATACCGCCGGGATGCGCTGGAATTCGCCGAGCACCTGCTCGTACGGGACCTGCCCGCCGACACGGCCGCCCGGCGCCGGCTCACCGAGTGGTGGCGCGACCGGGCGGGGGTGCGGCCCCCGAGCCGGGTCACGCGCTGGGTCCGCGCCCTGGCCGGGAGGCGGGCGTGAACCCGCTGGCCGTCGCCGTCTGGGCGGCGGTCCTCGTCTCCACCGCGCTGCTGCTCGGCGCCCTGCGCCGCGCCCGGCCGGCGGTGTCCGGGCCCGCGCCGGCCCTGCACGACCTGTCCGAGGCCGCGTTCCTGGCGGGCGGGCCCGGGACGGTCGTGGACTGCGCGCTCGTCTCGCTGCTCGGGGACGGCCGGCTGGTGGCGGGCGGCCCGGGCGTCGTGCAGGCACGGCCGGGCGCACGGGGCGCGGACCCGGCCGAGCGCGCCGTGCTGCTGGCGCTCGCGCAGGCGCCGTCCGGGTGGCTCTACCAGGTGCGGTACGCCGCCATGCGCGAGCCGGCCGTGCAGGAGACCGGGGACGCGCTGGCGGCCCGCGGGCTGCTCTGCGCGCCCGGCGCCGGACGCCGGGCGCGGCGTTGGGGGGTGGTCCAGGCGGTGGTGTGCGCGGTGCTGGTGCCGGTGTCGCTGCCGCTCACCTTCGTGTTCTGGGCGCTCACCCCGGATCCCCGGGTGCCGTTCATCGTGCAGGTTTTGCCGGCGCTGGCGGGCGGCGTCGTGGCGGGCGTGGTGTGCGCGAAGCGGGCGGCGCGGCGGATCACCCCGGCGGGGCGGCGGGCGCTGGCCGGCTTCCGGGAGCGGTACGCGGCGGATCCCGCGCCGCAGGTGCAGACGGCGCTCTTCGGTCTGCGGGGGCTGCGGGACCCGTACCTGCGCGAGCAGCTGGTGCCCGCGGCGCGCGGAACCAGGCTGGCGGCGGCGCAGTCCCGGGGGCGCGGGACCGGCTCGGCGCACGCGCAGGCGCACGCGCACGGGTCGTCGGCGGAGCTGCTGCCCGTGCTCTGGTGCGCGACGGGCGACGGCGGGGGCGCATCCTCCGGGTCCGGTGGCTGCGGGTCCTCCGGCAGCAGCTGTTCCGGTGGCTCCGGGCAGGGCTGTGCGGGCGGTTCCGGTTCGAGTTGCTCCGGCAGTTCCGGCGGCGGCTGTTCCAGCAGCTCCGGTTCCAGTTGCTCCAGCGGTTCGAGTTGCAGCAGTTCCTCCGGTTCCAGCTGCTCCAGCAGTTCCTGACCGCCCATCACCACCGCATCACGAGCTGCTCACGCTTGGGCACCGGCCGCCCGAATGCCGCTCCCGCGGCTGTAGAAATCGGCCATGTTCTGGATCTTGTTCCTGCTGCTGGCCTGGGCCGGGGTGCTGACCTCGGCCACCCGCCTGCTGCGGGCCGCCACCGAGGCCGCCGAGCCGCCGCCCCGGCCCGCCCCCGCCCGGCGGCAGGGGACGCTGAGCCTGTACGAGGCCGCGTACCTGGCCGGCGGCCCGGAGCGGGTCGCCGTCCTGACCCTGCTGTCGATGGAACGCCGCCACCGGCTGCTGCTCGCCCGCACCGGCTGGGCCACCGTGCTCGACCCGGTCGGGCGCGACGACCACGAGCGGGCGGTGCTGGGCGCCTTCGGCCCCGACGGGCAGTCGCCGGTGTCGGCCGTACGGCGGGCCGCCGCCGCGCACGCGGCCGTGGCGGCCCTCGCGGACCGGCTGGCCGGGGCGGGCCTCGCAGTGCCGCGCGCGGTACGGGAGGCGGTGGCGGAGGGGGTCCGGTCCGTGCAGGGGGCCGCGGTGCTGGTCGTAGCGATGGCGGGGGCCTCGCTGGCCGTCCCGGCGGACGGGGCGGACGTGGCGAAGGTGCTGTACTGGTTCGCGCTGCCGATGCTGCTCGCGGTGTGCTGCCTGGCCGTCGCCGGGGCGGGCGGCCCCGCCCGGTCCCCGTGGGCCTCCCCGGCCGGCCGGCGTCTGCTCGCGGCCCTGGAGCGCGACCGCGCCGGCGCCGACCCCCTGGCGGCGGTGGCCATAGGCGGCCTGCGGGCCGTACGCGACCCGGACCTGCGGGCCGCCCTCGGGCGCGACACGCCGTAGCGGGCCCGCCCGCCGCACTCCGCCGGCCGGACGCTCCGTCAACCGGGGGTATCCCGGGCCGCATTGCGGCGGTGTGCCTGTACTGCCACCCGCTCCTGGCATCTCATCGGACCGGACGATGAGATGAAGGGGCCGCCATGCGCACCTGCCGGACGACGACGCCCGCGCGCCGGGGAGCCGCCGTGGCGGCCCTCTGCCTCGCCCTGTGCGCCCCCGCCCCCGCGCCGGCCCGGGCGAGCGCGGCGGATCCCGGGCCCGGTGCCGGGGACGCACGGGTCGCCGCCGAGGACGCCGGGGCGGAGCTCGTCGCCCGGCGGGCCGCCGCGGCCGCCGCCCTGCGCCCGGCGGCCGGCCCTCCGGCCCCCGGGACCCGGCCCGTGCCCCGGCCCCCCACCGGGGGCACGCGGCTGGACTTCCGCCCCTGCCCCACCGTGGAGGAGCTGCCGGATCCGGTGCGGTGCGCCACCCTGCGGGTCCCGCTCGACTACGCCCGCCCCGACGGCCCGCAGATCTCCCTCACCGTCAGCCGGGTCCCCGCCAGCGGCCGCGGCGGCACCGCCCGGCAGGGCGCGCTCGTCCACAACCCCGGCGGACCGGGCGCGTCGGGGATGTTCTTCCCCCTGCTCGCCGACCGCCCCGCGTGGGCCCGTGTCGCCGCCGCCTACGACCTCGTCGGCTACGCCCCGCGCGGGGTGGGCCGCTCCGCGCCGCTGGACTGCCAGGACCCGGCCGAGCGGCCGCACGGGCCGACGCAGGTGCCGGCGCAGCCCTCCGCCGCCTACAAGCGGGCGCGGCTGGCCGCCGCCCGGGCCTACGCCCGCGGCTGCGCCCGGCACGCCGGAGCGGCGCTCGGCCAGTACACGACCCTGAACAACGCCCGCGACCTGGACGTGCTCCGGGCCGCGCTCGGCGAGCCGCGGCTGACCTTCATCGGGGCCTCGTACGGCACCTACCTCGGTGCCGTCTACGCCACCCGCCACCCGGACCGCGTGCGCCGCATGGTGTTCGACTCGGCGGTCGATCCCGACCCGCGCCGCATCTGGTACCGCAACAACCTCGGCCAGGCCCCCGGCTTCGAGCGCCGCTGGGCCGACTTCCGGGCCTGGGCCGCCCGCCACCACGCCACGTACGGGCTGGGCACCACCGGGCGGGCGGTGCGGGCGAGTTACGAGAAGGTCCGCGCGGCCGTGGCCCGCGACCCGGCGGGCGGAGTCGTCGGGACGGGCGAGCTGCACGCGGCGTACCTCCAGACCGCGTACTACGACGACGTCTGGCCGGAGCGGGCCGCGGCCCTCGCCGCCTTCCTGCGCGGGGACCCGGGCCCGCTCGTCCGGCAGGCCGCCCGGGATCCGCGTACCGCGGCCGAGGCGGCGAACGCGACGGCCGTCTACACGGCGGTGCTGTGCAACGACGCCCCGTGGCCCGCCGACTGGGGGACCTGGGACCGCGACAGCACCGAACTGGCCCGCCGCGCCCCCTTCGAGGCCTGGACCAACACCTTCCTGAACCTGCCCTGCGCCTCCTGGCCGGTCCCCGCGCGCCGGCGGCCGGTCGACGTCGGGGCGCCGCCGGGCCGGCTGCCGGGGACGCTGATCGTCGCGGCGGAGCGGGACGGGGCGACGCCCCACCGGGGCGCGCTGGAGCTCCAGGGGCGGCTCGGCGCGCGGGCCGCGCTGGTCACGGAGCAGCGGGCGGGCGCCCACGGGGTGGTCGGCGGACGCAACGCGTGCGTGGACCGGCACGTGGAGCGGTACCTGCTGACGGGGGCCACCCCGGGGTGGCGCGTGACGTGTGCGCCGCATCCGGAGCCCGCACCGGTGTCGCTGGACGACCGGGCGGCGAGCACCTCCAGGGCGCTGCTGCCGCCGGCCGTCTGAACTTCCGGGCGGGATCTCCGGCTGCGTCGTTTCGGGGGCAGGGCCTCCCGATCCCCGGAGGGCCACCCTTGTGTCACGGGTGTTCCTCCGGTCCTTCCCCCCAGGGGAGGTCTCAGGCGAGCCCGGCCACCAGATCGGCGACGGACTTGCGGCGCCCGGTGTAGAAGGGCACCTCCTCGCGGACGTGCATCCGGGCTTCGGAGGCACGCAGGTGGCGCATGAGGTCGACGATGCGGTAGAGCTCGTCGGCCTCGAAGGCCAGCAGCCACTCGTAGTCGCCCAGCGAGAAGGAGGCGACGGTGTTGGCGCGCACGTCCGGGTAGCCGCGGGCCATCTTGCCGTGGTCGGCGAGCATGCGGCGGCGGTCCTCGTCGGGCAGCAGGTACCAGTCGTAGCTGCGCACGAAGGGGTACACGCTGACGTAGTCGCGGGCGACCTCGTCGGCCAGGAAGGCCGGGATGTGCGACTTGTTGAACTCGGCCGGGCGGTGCAGGGCCATGTTCGACCACACCGGCTCCAGCGCGCGGCCCAGCCTGGTGCGGCGGAACAGGTTGTAGGCGGTCTGCAGCTCGTCCGAGGTCTCGGCGTGCCACCAGATCATGATGTCCGCGTCGGCGCGCAGGCCGGAGACGTCATAGGTGCCGCGGACGGTGATGTCCTTGGCTGCCAGCTGGTCGAAGAGCTCCTGGACCTCGTCGGCGAAGCCGGTGCGGTCCTCCGGCAGGACGTCCTTCAGCTTGAAGACGGACCACAGGGTGTAGCGGATGACCTCGTTGAGGTCCTTCGCCTTCTTCCCCGCGTTGGGAATCTTCTCTGGTGCAGTCATGTGTCCATTGTCCCGTGTGCTGATCAGTGGTCTGTCCCAGGGGTGGCCATCGCGGCGATCACCGCGTCGGCCGCCGTGCGGGCGCTCGCGATGCAGGCCGGGACGCCCACGCCGTCGTACAGGGCCCCGCAGACGACGAAGCCGGGCAGCGCGGCGACGGCGGCCCTGATCCGCTCGACGCGGGCGAGGTGGCCGACCGGGTACTGGGGCAGTCCGCCGTCCCAGCGGGTGACGGTCGCGGCCACCGGCCGGGCGGCCAGCCCGACGGCCTCGCCGAGGTCGCCGAGGGAGACGTCGACCAGCTCGGCGTCCTCCCGCTGGAGGTCGCCGTCGTCGCCGTGGCGGCCGACGGAGGTGCGCAGCAGGAACAGCTCGGGGTCGGCCCCGGCCCAGGACCACTTGTTGCTGGAGAAGGTGGACGCCTTGATCGTCCGGCCGTCCACGGGCGGTACGAGGAACCCGCTGGCGCCTCCGTCGGCGATCGCGGCGGGCAGGTCACCGCGCCGGAAGGCCATCGTGACCAGGGCCATGGAGGCGTACTCGACCTCGCGCAGCCCGGCGGCGGCCGTCGGCGCGTGCGGGGCGAGCAGTTCGGCGGCGGGTCCGGCGGGGGTGGCGAGGACCACGGCGTCGGCGTCGAGGACCTCACCGTCGGCGGTGATCCGCCAGCCGGCGGGGGTACGGCTGATGCCGCGCACCGGGGTGCCGGTCAGCAGCCGCGCCCCGGCGGCCCGGCAGGCGTCGGCGACGGCGAGCGGCAGCCGGCCGATGCCGCCGGCGATCCCGGCGAAGAAGGCGCCGGTGGCGGCCGCACCGGTGACGGTGGTCCGCTCGGCGGCCGCGCGGGCGGCGGCCCCGCCCTGGAGGGAGCGGACGCTCTCGGTCAGCGTGGGGTGGGTGCGGACGGCCTCGTACAGGGCGGGGACGGCGGCGCGCATCGAGATGCGGTACGCGTCGCCGGCGTAGACCCCGCCGAGCAGCGGTTCGACGAGCCGGTCGACGACCTCGCGGCCCATCCGGGCGGCGACGTACGCGCCGACGGCCACGTCGTCACCGACCTCGGTGGGCGGCAGTGCCGTGTCGGCGGAGATGCGGGCGAGGCCCTCGGCGGACAGCACGCCGGAGGCCGCGAGCGGGGCCGTGTCGCCCGGGACGCCCATCACGTGGCCGCGGGGCATCTCGCGCAGCGCGCCGCGGGTCCACAGCCGGGCGGTGGTGGTGGCCGGGGGCTGGAGGGCGTCGCCGAGGCCGACGGCCCGGGCGAGCTCCAGGGCCTCGGGGCGGCGGGCGAGCACGGATTCGGCGCCGAGGTCGACGGGGGCGCCCGCGAGCTCCGAGGCGTACAGCTTGCCGCCGAGGCGCGGGCCCGCTTCGAGAAGGGTGACGCGGACTCCGCCGGCGAGCAGCCGGTGGGCGGCCGCGAGCCCGGCGATGCCGCCGCCGATGACGACGACGTGCCGCGAGGGGGCCGGCCCGTCCGTACGTGTGTCCGCTTCGTGCATGAACACATCGTCGCAGACCGGCCGGTGAGGCCGGAACGTGACCGCATCGGGATCAGGCCGGGACCTGGCGGGCGAAACCCGCCCGGGGGCGCGGGACGTCGAAGGGGGGACATCAGCCGATCCCCCGGGGGTACTGACGATGCACGCGCTCCACAGACACCGCCGCGCCGCGGCGCTGGCCGGCCTCTCCCTCGCCGGGGCCCTCGTCCTCGCGGGATGCGGGGCCGACGGCGGCCGGGCCGCCTCCGACCGGGCCGCGGTCGCGGGGCCGCGGGAAGGGGCCGCCGCCCCGGGCAAGCCGGGGGCCGGAGCGGCCGCTCCCCCGGCGTCGGGGACCGACGCCGGAGCCGGGACGCAGGCGCCGCTGCGCCCGCACGTCATCCGTACGGGGACGCTGGCCATCGAGACGGCGGAGCCGCAGAAGGCCCTGGCCGCGGCCCGCACGGCGGCCGAGGGCGCGGGCGGGTACGTCGGCAACGAGTCCACCGAGCGCGCCAAGGACGGCCGGATGACCTCGACGCTGACGCTGCGGGTGCCGGGCGAACGCTTCGACGCGGTGATCGGCGCCCTGGAGGGCAGCGGGAAGCTGCTGAACCGGAAGGTCGAGGCGCAGGACGTCACCGAGAAGGTCGCCGACGTCGACAGCCGCGTCAAGTCCCAGCAGGCCAGCGTGGCCCGGGTGCGGGAGATGATGGAGAAGGCCTCGGCGCTGAGCGACGTGGTGATGCTGGAGGGCGAGCTGAGCCGGCGCCAGTCCGACCTGGAGTCGCTGCTGGCCCAGCAGAACGCGCTGAAGGACCAGACCGCGCTGGGCACGGTCACGGTGTCCGTCTCGGAGCCCGCGGCGGCCGCGGCGGAGCGCGAGGAGGAGGAGCCGGGCCTGGGGGACGCCCTGGACGGCGGCTGGAGCCTGTTCACGACGCTCGTGCGCTACCTGGCCCTCGCGGTCGCGGCGGTGCTGCCGTTCGCGATCGCCGGCGCGCTGGTGTTCCTCGGGTTCAGGGCGTACCGCCGGCTGCGCCCGGCGAAGCCGGCGACGGGCCCGGCCCGGACCCGGGTACCGCGCCAGGCCGTCCCCGCGGATGCCCGGGGCAGGGCCGGAGCCCCGGTGGAGCCCGGAGCGGATGTCCAGGACTGACGGAGGATGCGCCCGTAGCGTGTCCCCGTAGGCGAAGGCGCGCACGGAGGCGGGGCGGACGATGGCGGTGGAACGACTGGTGGTGGTCGGCGGGGACGCGGCGGGGATGTCCGCCGCGTCACAGGCCCGGCGGCTGAAGGGCCCGGAGGAGCTGGAGATCATCGCCTTCGAGCGCGGGCACTTCACCTCGTACTCCGCGTGCGGGATCCCGTACTGGGTCGGCGGCCTGGTCGGCGAGCGGGACGACCTGATCGCCCGCACCCCCCAGGAGCACCGCGACCGGGGCATCGACCTGCGCACCCGCACGGAGGTCGTGGAGCTGGACGTGCCGGGCCGCCGGGTGCGCTCCCGCGACCTGGAGAGCGGCGCCGAGTCCTGGACGGGCTACGACAAGCTGGTCCTGGCCACCGGCGCCCGCCCGGTCCGGCCGAAGCTGCCGGGGATCGGCGCGCACGGGGTGCACGGGATCCAGACCCTGGACGACGGGCAGCGCCTGATGGGGACCCTGGAGCGGACGGAGGGCCGCCGGGCGGTCGTGGTCGGCGCGGGCTACATCGGGGTGGAGATGGCCGAGGCCCTGACCGGGCGGGGGTACGAGGTCACGGTCCTGCACCGGGGCGAGCAGCCCATGTCCACCCTGGACCCGGACATGGGCGCCCTGGTGCACAGCGCGATGAACGGCATGGGGATCCGTACGGTGGCCCGCGCCGAGGCGGTGGAGGTCCTGCACGACGGGGAGGGCCGGGCCCGCGCGGTGGTCACGGCGGACGGGCAGGAGTACCCGGCGGACGTGGTGGTGCTCGGCCTCGGCGTCGAGCCGCGTACGTCCCTGGCCCGGGCGGCCGGGCTGCCGCTGGGCGAGTCCGGGGGCCTGCTGACGGACCTGTCGATGCGGGTCCGGGGGCACGAGGACATCTGGGCGGGCGGTGACTGCGTGGAGGTGCTGGACCTGGTGGCGGGCCGGCTGCGGCACATCCCGCTGGGCACGCACGCCAACAAGCACGGCCAGGTCATTGGCTCGGGGGCGGGCGGCGGCTACGCGACCTTCCCGGGGGTCGTCGGCACGGCGGTCAGCAAGGTCTGCGACCTGGAGATCGCCCGTACCGGACTGCGCGAGAAGGACGCGCGGGAGGCGGGCCTGCGGTTCGTGACGGCCGCCGTCCGCTCGACGAACACGGCGGGCTACTACCCGGGCGCGGCGCAGATGACGGTCAAGATGCTCGCGGAGCAGCGCACGGGCCGCCTGCTCGGCGTCCAGATCGTCGGCGGGGCGGGCTCGGCGAAGCGGGTGGACATCGCGGCCGTCGCCCTGACGGCGGGCATGACGGTGGAGCAGGTCGTCTCCCTGGACCTGGGCTACGCCCCGCCGTTCTCCCCGGTGTGGGACCCGGTGCTGGTCGCCGCCCGCAAGGCCGTCTCCGCGGTGCGGGCGGCGGGGGTCTAGCGGGTCGCCTTCCCGGCGGCTCCGCCCCCGGACCCCGCGCCTCGAACGCAACGGGGTCCGGGGCGGAGCCCCGGGGAACGGTGGAAGGGCGGGTAGGGGACAGACGCCGCAGGCACCCGCCCCCGGACCTCCGGCTCTAGCGGGCCGTCTTCGTGTGGACGTAGTCCACCAGGCGGGTCAGGGCGTCCGGGTCGGTGGTCGGCAGGACGCCGTGGCCGAGGTTGAAGACGTGGCCCTCCAGGCCCGCCGCGGCGGCCAGCACCTCGTCCGCCTTGGCCTCGACGGCCTCGGGGGTGGAGAAGAGGACGGCCGGGTCCAGGTTGCCCTGGAGCGCCTTGCCGGGGCCGACCCGGCGCACGGCCTCGTCCAGCGAGACCCGGTAGTCGACGCCCATGACGTCGGCGCCGGCCTCGCCCATCAGGCCCAGCAGCTCGCCGGTGCCCACGCCGAAGTGGATGCGCGGGACCCCGTAGTGCTCGACGGCGGAGAAGACCTTCGCGGAGGCGGGCATGACCGAGCGGCGGTAGTCCGCCGGGGCCAGCGCGCCGACCCAGGAGTCGAAGAGCTGGACGGCGGAGACGCCGGCCTCGATCTGGACCTTGAGGAAGGCGGAGGTGATCTCGGCGAGGCGGTCGAGCAGCTCGGCCCACAGGCCGGGGTCCCCGTACATGAGGGCCTTGGTGTGCTCGTGGTTCTTGGACGGACCGCCCTCGACGAGGTAGCTCGCGAGGGTGAAGGGCGCGCCGGCGAAGCCGATCAACGGCGTGCCGCCCAGTTCACCCGTGAGCATGCCGATCGCCTCGGTGACGTACGTGACGTCCTCCGGGGTGAGGTCGCGCAGCTGTGCGAGGTCCTCGCGGCGGCGGATCGGCTGGGCGACGACCGGGCCGATGCCCGGCTTGATGTCCAGGTCGACGCCGATGGCCTTCAGCGGGACGACGATGTCCGAGAAGAAGATCGCCGCGTCGACGTTGTGGCGCCGTACGGGCTGCATGGTGATCTCGGTGACCAGGTCGGGGCGCATGCAGGACTCCAGCATGGCCGTGCCCTCGCGCACCTTGCGGTACTCGGGGAGTGAGCGCCCCGCCTGCCGCATGAACCACACGGGGGTGTGGGGTACCGGCTCTCGCCTGCACGCCTTCAGGAAGGCGGAATCGTACGTCTGACTCGGCGGGCCCTGGGGGCGTTCGTTGGCGCTCACGACCCGAATCTTCGCACGTATGACGAAGTGCCCGGCCCGGCGCGGGTGTCCCTGCGCCGTACGGGCGCTCGTTCCGCCTAGTCTTCCCGGCATGGCTGCGGCTCAGGGACGATTTTCAGATGGCGCCGAGGGTACGGGCGGCGCGAAGGAGAGCTCCGTCCCGCTCCCGTTCCGGCGGGCGGTCGAGGGCTTGCGCAAGGCGCGGCTGCGGCCGGGGATCGAGATCGACCCGACGAAGCCGCCCCAGCGCCTGGCGCCCCACGCCTACGCGCTGGAGGCGGCGGTCGTGGACGGCGAGGACGATCTGGCCGACGGCCGGCTCATCCTGCTCCACGACCCGGCCGGGCACGAGGCCTGGCAGGGCACCTTCCGGCTGGTGACGCTCGTACGGGCGGAGCTGGAGCCGGAGATGGCGGCCGACCCGCTCCTGCCGGAGGTGTGCTGGTCCTGGCTGACGGGGGCGCTGGAGGCGCGCGGGCTGGGGTACGGGGAGGCGAGCGGGACGGTGACCATGGCCGCCTCGCACTACTTCGGCGGGCTCGCGGAACGCCGTCCGGCCACCCAGATCGAGATCAGGGCCTCGTGGACCCCCCGGGAGGGGGCGGGCGGGGTGCCGGACACCACGGCGCACCTGGCGGCGTGGTGCGAGCTGCTGTGCCAGATCGCCGGGCTGCCGCCGGTGGGGCCGACGGACAACGCGACCGGCGTGGTGTCCCTGCCACAGCGGCGCGGTCCGCACCACCCGTAGCCCCGCCGCCGCTAGGGGCCGTCCGGCCCCCTCGCGCGCGCCCGGATCGGACGCCCGATGTCGTAACGGGGTGTCAGAACGGTGCGCGCCGGGCGGCCTTCTGATCATCGCTTGATCGATCGTGCGTCCGAATTGCCCGAATTGTTACTCACCAAATCGTGATCATTCCCTAAAGCCGGGTGGGTGACGTGCCGAAGGAGTCAGTGACCATCCGAACGGTGCGAACCGGCTTCCCTTCCCCGAGCCGGCCCGTCCCGCCACTCCCCCAGGAGGCCTAGGTGTCCGTTCTTCTCGAGCAGCCCGCAAGCCTGGTCGCCTACCGCCCGAACAAGCCGACGGCCATGGTCGTCGTGGCCGACCCGCGCGTCCGTTCCACGGTGACCCGCCATCTGTGGGCCCTCGGAGTCCGTGACGTGATCGAGGCTTCGTCCATCGCGGAGGCCCGCCCCCGCGTCGGCAGCCCGCGCGACATCTGCGTGGCCGACGTACACCTGCCCGACGGTTCCGGTCTCACCCTGCTCTCCGAGACCCGCGCCGCCGGCTGGCCGAACGGCCTGGCCCTGTCGGCCGCCGATGACATCGGCGCCGTGCGCAACGCCCTCGCGGGCGGGGTGAAGGGCTACGTCGTCACCGGAACCCGGACCAACATCGGGCTCCCCACCCGGCCCGGCGCCGCCCCCATCGGCGCCGCCGCCGCCCGCATGCACCGCCGCCCCCCGGGTGCCCCGAGCCACCCGGGCGGCTACCGAGAGCTCTCCGGCCGCGAGGTCGAGGTCCTGCGCCTCGTCGCGGAGGGCCAGTCCAACAAGGCCATCGGCGTCTCGATGGGCCTGTCCGCCCTGACCGTCAAGTCGCACCTCGCCCGGATCGCCCGCAAGCTGGGCACCGGCGACCGGGCCGGAATGGTCGCCGTCGCCCTGCGGACGGGGATCATCCACTGATCCGCCCCGCGGCTCCGGGCGACCCGCCGGGAGCCCCCGGGAACCGGCCGCCCCGCTCCCCCTCGCGCCCGTCGACGGAACGTTCCGGCGACGGGCGCGTCACATACCCGGATACCCTTGACCGGTGACCGACGCCCAAGAGACCGCAGCACACCTGCGCACCACCACCGGGGGCGGCCCCCCGGACGCCGAGGTTCCGTCCGATGGGCAGCCGACGCCGATTCCCTTGCTCGAGCCCCGTGAGGGCATTCCGCCCGTCGTCGCCGACGCCGAGGCCCTCGCCCGGGTCGTCGCGGCCTTCGCCGCCGGCACCGGGCCCGTGGCCGTGGACGCCGAGCGCGCCTCCGGCTACCGCTACGGGCAGCGCGCCTACCTCGTGCAGCTGCGCCGCGAGGGTGCGGGCTCCGCGCTGATCGACCCGGTCGGCTGCCCCGACCTGTCCGCGCTGGGCGAAGCCCTCTCCGGGACCGAGTGGATCCTGCACGCCGCCACCCAGGACCTGCCGTGCCTGCGGGACATAGGCATGGTGCCGACCTCGCTGTTCGACACCGAGCTGGCCGGCCGCCTGGCGGGCTTCCCCCGCGTCGGCCTCGGCGCCATGGTCGAGAGCGTGCTCGGCTACGCCCTGGAGAAGGGGCACTCCGCCGTCGACTGGTCGACCCGCCCGCTTCCCGAGCCGTGGCTGCGCTACGCCGCGCTCGACGTGGAGCTGCTGGTGGACCTGCGGGACGCGCTGGAGAAGGAGCTGGACCGGCAGGGCAAGCTGGAGTGGGCCCGCCAGGAGTTCGACGCCATCGCCTCGGCCCCGCCCGCCCCGCCCCGCAAGGACCCCTGGCGCCGCACCTCCGGCATGCACAAGGTGCGCCGCCGCCGCCAGATGGCCGTCGTCCGGGAGCTGTGGGAGTCCCGCGACCGCATCGCGCAGCGCCGGGACGTCTCCCCCGGCAAGGTGCTGGGCGACGCGGCGATCGTCGAGGCGGCCCTGGCCCTGCCTTCGAACGTGCACGCCCTGTCGGCGCTTCCCGGGTACGGGCAGCGGATGGGCCGGCGCCAGCTGGACCAGTGGATGGCCGCCGTGGACCGGGCGAAGGCCCTGCCCGAGAGCGAGCTGCCGCAGCCGGGTGCGTCCCCGGCGGGCCCGCCGCCGCCGCGTTCCTGGGCGGACAAGGACCCGGCCGCCGCGGCGCGGCTGTCGGCGGCCCGTGCGGCCGTGTCGGCGCTGGCCGAGCAGCTGAACCTGCCGCAGGAGAACCTGATCACCCCGGACACGGTGCGCCGGCTGTGCTGGGAGCCCCCGCAGCGGCTGGGGCCGGACACGGTCGCCCAGGCCCTCGCGGACCACGGCGCCCGCCCCTGGCAGATCGAGCAGGTCACGCCCGTGCTGGTGACCGCTCTGGCGGCGACCGCCTGATCCCGCTCCACCCCGCGCAGGCCCCCGGCTCCCCGAGCCGGGGGCCTGCGTCGTTTCACGGCGCGGTGGTGATGTTGCCGTCCTTGTCCATGAGGAAGCTGCCCTGGGTGTGCCCGTCGATGGCGGTGTGTTTGAGCCATTCGCGGGACAGGTGGTGCACGTGCTTGGACATCCGCTCCCACGGGATCTGATGACCGGAGCAGGCCAGCTTGAACATCAGCTTCTTCGGGCCGGGGATGGTCTTGTAGAGCTCGGTGACGGAGAGGAAGGGCACGGTTCCCGGCGGACTGTTGACCGTCTTGTCACGCTCCCCGTACGCGATGAGCACGGGCACCTTGTCACCGAGCACTCCCTGGAGCTTGGCCCCGGTCTTGTTCCAGCCCCACCAGAAGGGGTTCCGGTAGCGGAGCACCCCCTGCGGCGCCCCGGACGCGGTCGGCGGACCCCAGGTGCGCCCCAGCGTGTCGCTTTCCATGATCGCGGCCCACACCTTGTCCTCGATGTCGTCGTCGCGCTGTCCGGGACAGCCCAGCTCCTTCGCCCAGGCGTCCGCGAAGCCCTTCCTGCTGAGGAGGTTCATCGGGAAGCCCCACGTGCCGGGCGGGGTGGACAGCGGAAGCGGGAGCGGCGGGTCCCAATCGGTGCCGCTCTCGGCGGCCGGGCCGTCCGGCGGGAAGACCGGCGCCAGGAGGAACAGGCTCGATACGTTCTCCGAGTACTGGATGGAGTAGGGGCCGAACACCTGTGCCGCGGCGGACCAGCCCATGAGGGCGACCTTCTTCAGGTTGTGCCGCTTCTTGATGAACTCCACGACGGTGTGCACCTCGGACACGTCGCTGCGGGTGTCCCCGAGCTGCCGCGGGTCCACCACCGGGTCGGGCCCCGGGCCCGGCAGCGGGTGGCCGTTGTGGACGATGCCCTGCTGCTTGGGGTTGGCGTTGCGGGGCTCGTCCATCACCGGGGGCCGGTACGAGCGTCCGTGACCCTGGAGGTCCATGGCGAAGACGTCGTAGCCCGCCTCTGCCAGGAACATCATCCAGTTGTACTTTCCGGTGCCGAAGTCCGCGCCCGGCAGCACCGGGACGCTGCGGCCGTGCAACATCAGCACCGCGGTCCGCTCCGCGGGGTTCTTCGTGCCGTCGCGCTCGCGCACGAAGAGGTTGATGGTCTCCCCTTTGGTGACGGGGAGCTGGGAGACATGGGGTACGGGGTGGTCGGTGGTGATGATGGGCGCGGCCGGCATGGGGGGGTCCCTTTCGGTCCGTTCGGCCCCGGCCGGGATGCCGGGACGCCGAGACCGGGCCAGGATCCGCAGGCGCGGGCGCCCGGGGCCCTCGACGCACCCGCCCGGACCGGTGTCCGACCCGTTCGGGTAGCCCGGGGCGCTCCGATCGGACGGGCGCGCGGAAGGGGCGCGCGGGTTCGGGAGTGTGACCTTCGCCGCTGTTCGGGGAGGGGGTGTGCACGCCGGTTACCGGCAAGTAGCATGGCCGGGTGAGCGGGCGCTCAGCCAGTCGGCCGGGCCGCCCCCGCGCAGCAGCGCCATCCCGTACCTGGAGGAGAGCCAACGTGCCTCGTACCGTCAGGGACGTCGTCTTCGTCGACGGCGTCCGCACCCCGTTCGGCAAGGCGGGCCCGAAGGGCATCTACCACGAGACCCGCGCCGACGACCTCGTCGTGAAGGCGATCCGGGAGCTGCTGCGCCGCAACCCGGACCTCGACCCCAAGAAGATCGACGAGGTCGCCATCGCGGCGACCACCCAGATCGGCGACCAGGGCCTGACGCTGGGCCGCACCGCCGGCATCCTCGCGGGCCTGCCGCAGTCCGTCCCGGGCTACTCCATCGACCGCATGTGCGCCGGCGCGCTGACCGCCGTGACCGCCGTCGCGGGCGGTGTGGCCTTCGGTGCGTACGACGTCGCCCTCGCCGGCGGTGTCGAGCACATGGGCCGCCACCCCATGGGCGAGGGCGTCGACCCGAACCCGCGCTTCGTCTCCGAGAAGCTGGTCGACGAGTCCGCCCTGTTCATGGGCATGACCGCCGAGAACCTGCACGACCGGTACCCGACGATCACCAAGCTCCGCGCCGACGAGTACGCCGTGCGCTCGCAGGAGAAGGCCGCCAAGGCGTACGCCGACGGCAAGATCCAGCAGGACCTGGTCCCGATCTCGGTGCGCAACACCAACGAGGCCGCGGGCGAGACCGGCTGGGGCCTGGTCACCTCCGACGAGCCGATGCGCCCGGGCACCACGCTGGAGAACCTGGCCGGCCTGAAGACCCCGTTCCGCACGCACGGCCGGGTCACCGCGGGCAACGCCGCCGGTCTCAACGACGGTGCCACCGCCGCGATCATCGCGTCCGAGGACTTCGCCCGCGAGAACAACCTCCCGGTCAAGATGCGCCTCGTCTCCTACTCCTTCGCGGGTGTCGAGCCGGAGGTCATGGGCTACGGCCCGATCCCGGCCACCGAGAAGGCCCTCGCGCAGGCCGGTCTGACGATCGACGACATCGGCCTGTTCGAGATCAACGAGGCCTTCGCCGTGCAGGTGCTGGCCTTCCTGGAGCACTACGGCATCGCCGACGACGACGCCCGCGTCAACCAGTACGGCGGCGCCATCGCCTTCGGCCACCCGCTGGCCTCCTCCGGCGTCCGCCTGATGACGCAGCTGGCCCGCCAGTTCGAGGAGCAGCCGCACGTCCGCTACGGCCTGACCACCATGTGCGTCGGCTTCGGCATGGGCGCCACGGTCATCTGGGAGAACCCGAACTTCAACGCCGAGGGAGACTCCAAGTGAGCACCACCGCTGAGCTCCTGAAGGGCGCGGCCGAGCTGTTCCCGGACGAGGTCGTCACGTCCGCGCACGTCCGCCACCTGGACCTGCCGTTCGGCGCCGGGCGCTTCGCGCTCATCACGCTGGACAACGGCTTCGACCACACCAAGCCGACCACCTTCGGCCCGCAGTCCCTCGCCAACCTCAACGCGGCGATCGACCAGGTCGAGCAGGAGGCCCTCGCGGGCTCCATCGTCGGCGCGGGCGTCACCGGCAAGCCGTTCATCTTCGCGGTCGGCGCCGACCTCAAGGGCGTCGAGCTGCTGAAGAAGCACGACGAGGCGCTCGCCATCGGCAAGGGCGGCCACGACGTCTTCAAGCGCCTGTCCGCGCTGGCCGTCCCGACCTTCGCCTACTACAACGGCGCGGCGATGGGCGGCGGTGTCGAGGTCGGCCTGCACTGCTCCTACCGCACCGTCTCGAAGGCCATCCCGGCCTTCTCGCTGCCCGAGGTCTTCCTCGGCCTGGTTCCGGGCTGGGGCGGCTGCGCCATCCTCCCGAACCTGATCGGCGCGGAGCGCGCGGTCTCGGTCATCATCGAGAACTCGCTCAACCAGAACCGCCAGCTGAAGGGCAAGCAGGTCTTCGAGCTCGGCATCGCCGACGCGATCTTCGAGGGCGCGGACTTCCTGGAGCAGTCCCTCATCTGGACCGCGAAGGTCCTGAAGGGCGAGACCGAGGTCGTGCGCGCCGAGGTCGACCGCGGCGAGGCCTGGGACGCGGCCGTCGCCAAGGGCCGCTTCATCGCGGACTCCAAGGTGCACGGCGCCGCTCCGGCCGCCTACCGCGCGCTGGACATCATCGCCGCGGCCAAGGACGGCGACCTCCAGGCCGGTTTCGACGCCGAGGACCAGGCCCTCGCGGACCTGATCATGGGCGGCGAGCTGCGCTCGGGCATCTACGCCTTCAACCTGGTCCAGAAGCGCGGCAAGCGCCCGGCCGGCGCCCCGGACAAGTCGCTGGCGCGTCCGGTCACCAAGGTCGGCGTCGTCGGCGCGGGCCTGATGGCCTCGCAGCTGGCTCTGCTGTTCCTGCGCCGCCTGGAGGTGCCGGTGGTCCTCACCGACATCGACCAGGAGCGCGTGGACAAGGGCGTGGGCTACGTCCACGCCGAGATCCAGAAGCTGCTGGGCAAGGGCCGCATCAACCAGGACAAGGCCAACCGCCTGACCGCCCTGGTGACCGGCGTCCTGGACAAGGCCGAGGGCTTCGCGGACGCGGACTTCATCATCGAGGCCGTGTTCGAGGAGATGTCCGTCAAGCAGAAGGTGTTCGCGGAGGTCGAGGCGGTCGCCCCGGCGCACGCGATCCTCGCCACCAACACCTCCTCGCTGTCGGTGTCGGAGATGGCCTCCAAGCTCCGGCACCCGGAGCGCGTGGTCGGCTTCCACTTCTTCAACCCGGTCGCGATCCTCCCGCTGCTGGAGATCGTCCGCGGTGAGCAGACCGACGAGGCCTCGCTCGCCACGGCCTTCGGTGTCGCCAAGAAGCTGAAGAAGACCGCGGTCCTCACCAAGGACGCCCCGGCGTTCGTCGTGAACCGCATCCTGACCCGCTTCATGGGCGAGATCCAGAACGTCATCGACGAGGGCACCCCGGTGGCCACGGCGGAGAAGGCCATCGAGCCGCTCGGCCTGCCGATGTCGCCGCTGGTGCTGCTGGAGCTCGTGGGTCCGGCGATCGGCCTGCACGTCTCCGAGACGCTGAACCGTTCCTTCCCGGAGCGCTTCACCGTCTCCCCGAACCTGGCCGCGGTCGTCAAGGCCGGCAAGCGCGGCTTCTACGTCTACGACTCCGGCAAGCCGGAGCTGGACCCCGAGGTCGCCGCCCTCCTGGTGCAGGGCGACTCCGTCCTGACGGAGGAGCAGGTCCGCGACCGCGTCCTGGACGCGGTGGCGCAGGAGATCGGCCTGATGCTGGAGGAGGGTGTCGTGGCCGAGGCCCAGGACATCGACCTCTGCCTCATCACCGGTGCGGGCTGGCCCTTCCACCTGGGCGGCATCACCCCGTACCTGGACCGTGAGGGCGTCTCCGAGCGGGTGAACGGCAAGAAGTTCCTCGCGCAGGGTGTCGCCAGCGTCCCGGCGTAACACCTCAGGCAGTACGCAGAACGGCCCGTCCGCACCCGTGCGGACGGGCCGTTCCCGTTCCCCCCGGCTACCTGCGGCCCAGCCGGCCGGACTTGACCAGGCGCTGGGCGGCCGGCGAGTCCGGGTTGATGCTCAGCGCCCGCCGCGCGGCCTGGCGGCGCAGGTCGTCGCCGGCCTTGCCCAGTTTCGCGGCGGTCTCCGCGATCCGCAGCCACACCAGGGCCCGCCCGCTGTCCGCGGAGATCTCGAAGGCCCGCTTGATGCGCCGCTTGGCCTGGTCGGCCTCCTTGCGGCGGATGTGCGCCTGGGCCATGCCGAGGAGCAGGTCGAGGTTCTCGTGCTCGGCGAGCAGCCGCGCGCCCACCTCCAGGACGCCCCGGTCGTCCTTGGCCTCGACGAGCGAGGCGAAGCCGCTGAGGGTGATGTCGGTGAAGGGCGCGTCGTCCGCGGCGCGTTCCCTGGCGGCGAGGAACGTCCAGCCCCCGCCGCGGCGCCACTTCCAGGTGCGCGGGCCCGGCAGGTCGAGGCGGGTCCGGGTGCGCTCGTTGAAGTGCATGGACAGCTCGGGCCGGCCCTCCCACTGGTCGACGGCGGCGGCCACGTACTCCTCGGCCACCGGACGCAGGAACGCGTACCGCTTGGGCTGCATGCAGTAGCCGACGGCCTGGACGTACGGGGTGACCTCGCCCCGGACGTGCCCGACGTCCAGCACCCGGTCGGCCGGGGCGCCGGTGGGCGCCTCCAGGTCGGGCAGCAGGGCGTGGGTGAGGGTGGCGGGGATGCGGTTGCTGTTGGCGTACGGCCGCATCCGCCGGATGACCTCCAGGGCACCGATCTGGGCGACGGGGATCCCGTACAGGGCGCGGGCGGTGAACAGGCCGGTGGAGAAGCAGCCGATCACGCGGTGGGGGCGCAGGTACGCGAAGACGGTCTCGGCGAGGACGGGGACGTCGAGCACGAGGAAGGCGACCCCGGCCTCGCGGGCCGCCTCACCGAGGGCGTCGGCGAGGGTGGAGGGCGCGCTGGGGTGGGGTTTGAAGACGACGGAGGTGTGTCCGAGCCGCAGCGCGCTGCGGAACATGCGCAGGTGCAGCTCCTCCTCTTCCTCCTCGGTGAGGATGCCGAGGGGGGAGAGGTACTGGCCCAGCAGGACGGCGGCGTCCGGCCCGGTCCGGGCGAGCTGCGCCGGGATCACCCGGTCGAGGATCGGGCGGCACGCGTGGGTGACCTCCGCCATCAACTTGAGGACGGCGGCGGTGTGGACGGGCTGCGAGGGGATCCCGTACTCGGTGAGCAGCATCGGCAGCAGGGTGGGGACCAGGTCGAGGTAGAGGACCCGGTCGATCCGGCCGTGGATGCTGCGGGGCAGGTCGTTGCGGGTGGGGCCGTAGCTCATGAGGCCGTCGGCGTACACGGCGAGCGTGGCGTCCGAGAAGATCTTGCAGAGCGTCTGGGCGGGCTTGACCTGGATCGACTCGACGACGAGTTCCAGGGGGCCCGGCCGGATGCCGATCTTCTCCGCCATGACGGTGCGCCACAGGGGGGCGTCCTCGTCGCGGGGGGACCACAGCGCGGGGTGGAACGGGTAGATGAGGTCGTTCCAGTAGACGACGCGGTGGAAGCGCGCGAGGACGGGGGCGGCGCCGGGCATGTGGTGCAGCGGCGTCGCGACCTCGGGGATGTCGACGTTGTTGCACACGAGCAGGATCCGCTCGCGGTCGTCGTGGCCGAGCTGGCCGGCGTCGATGGCGGCGGCCACCGTCATGGCGCCGTAGAGGGTGGAGGCGGCGAATATCCGGGTCATCGGGCGGCGGCGCCCGGGTGCCGGGACATCAGTGCTCTGAGCTTCTTCACGCGTGGGGAGTCCATTCCTTCCAGGGTCCCTTCCAGGACGTCCTGGGGGAGGTCGAAGAGGATCTGCGCGCTCCGTTCCAGCAGCAGACCCCGGGTGAGTTCCTCGTACGACTCGGCGCGGTCCATGTGAATGACGATGAGCGCGCAGAGAGTTCGCATCGCCTTGAAGGAGAGTTCATATCCGCGCGGGTGTCCGGCGAGCTCCTCGAAAATGAGGCGGAAGGCCGGAAGGAAGTCCAGCTGCCGCTCGTCGGGGACCTTGGTGAGGGAAGTGGCCACATCGCGGCGGTAGAAGATGCCGTGGAGGTCGACGACTCCGAAGGACCGGGTCCGCAGGTGCAGCTTGTAGAACCAGGGCCGGTCCTCGGCGGTGCGCAGGCTCTCGTCGAAGAAGAGCGCGCCGGCCTCCAGGAGCCGTTCGCGGTCGTAGATGCCGGCCCAGGACTGCGGGTAGTCCATGAAGGTGGAGGCGTCGACGGGCCCGATGTAGTCCGCGGGATTCAGCGGGAGGGCCCTCGGGGCGAGCGGCGCCGTCACGATCTTGCGTTTCCTGCCGTACACGCGGACGTGTCCGGTGCGCAGGAAATCGACGCCCGACTGACTCATCCAGCCGACCAGCTGCGCCAGATATCCGGGGGCGTACCAGTCGTCGCCGTCGAGGAAGGTGAAGAAGCGTCCGCGGGCCGCGGACAGGCCTATGTTGCGCGTGGCCGAAATTCCCAGGTTGCGCTCGTTGCGGATCAACACGGCGCCGGGTATCGAGGGAACCATCTCCGCCAGGATTTCTGACGTCCCGTCGACGGACCCGTCGTCCACGACGATGAACTCGAAATCCTCCCGGGCGTTGAGCGCCAAGGACTTGAGCGCCGTCCGACAGAACTCCCGGACGTCACACATCGCGACGATTACCGAAAGGGTCACCACCGGAAGCACTCACCTTCTCCCCATTGCCCACACATCCGCCGAAGCCGTGCGGACGGACCGGACATCATGATAGGAGTGCGCGGAGAGGCTCCAGGATCCCCCGGGTGTGACGTACAACTCCCTTGGCCGTCGAAGCCTTTTCGTGACACATAAGGCTCAGGTGAGCATGTAGGGTCTATCGGGCCCGGCGACGATCCCGCCCCTGCCCGCGGCCCGCCGCGGGTACGCCGACGGCAGTTGGGCTCCGCCGACCGACCCGGGAATCACCAAGTGCGCATCCACGTGCTCGCCGACTCCGACACCCGCTGGAAATGGGGCGCGGGGCTGGCGGTGGGCCTGGCACCGGGCAGCGAGGTGCACGCCCACATGCTGCGCGGCCGCAGCACCCCGACGGCGCGCCAGCTGGCGGAGGTCGGCATCACCCCCGCCTCGATCACCGAGGCCACGCTCGCCGCTTTCGCGGCGGCGCCGGAACTCGACGGAGCGGACCTGATCATCCTGGGCACGGTCGGCGGCGCCACCCACGCGGCCCTGCACGCGCTCGCCCACCGGTTCGCCGGGGCGCCCCGGCGGCCGATCCTGATGACCGGTTACGTCGGCGTCGTCTACGAGAAGATGGCCGACGGGCTGCTGCTGCGGGCGGGCGCCGACATCGTCCTCGCCAACAGTCCTTTCGACCGGCGCCGGTTCACCGAGGTGTACGAGCCCCTCGGAATTCCCGTTTCCTGCATCGTGCAGACGGCGCTCCCCTTTCTCGACCAGCGGCCTTACGACCCTAACCGGACCCACGCCGCCCACCCCTATACGGTGTGTTTCGCGGTCCAGCCCTCGGTGCCCGCCGACCGCAGCGGCCGCCTTTACATGCTGCGCCGCGCGATATCCCACGCGAGGCTCCGCCCGGGACGTGACGTACTCGTCAAACTCCGCAGCAAGCCGGGTGAGGCGACCACCCATGTGGAGGCCTACCACTACCAGGTGCTCGCGGAACAGCTGGAAGAACCGCTGCCGCCCAATCTGCATTTCGTGTACGGCAACATGTCGGACACCCTCGACCGTACCGACCTGCTGGTCACGGTCAGTTCCACGGCCGCGCTCGAATCGATGCACCGCGGAATGCCGACCGCCATCCTCAGCGATCTCGGCGTACGGGAGATCCACGGCAACCACTATTTCACCGGTTCCGGCTGCGTCACCGACTGGACCGCGATAGACGAGGGCGCCGCCCCGATCGCGGACGAATCCTGGACGGCCGACCAGGGAATCCGCGCGGTGGACCCGTACGGGGAACTGCGCCGTCGGATCGACGGGTTGCGCGGGCTTCCGCTGCCCCCGATATCCCCCTATTACACGGCCGCGAGCGCCCCCGAGTACGTCGGTACGCTGCTGCGCCGGCGGGGGCTGAACCCGGACGGCTCCCCCGGCGCGGGCGCCGTCGCCGGGCGGGCCGGCGGCCCGATGCGGCGCACCTCGCGCCGCGTGCTGAAGGTCGCCTACCAGTTCGGGGTCCAGCGCGTGGCCCCGAAGATCCAGCAGTGGGGCGGCGTGTGACCGCCCCCGTCATCCCGGCACCCCAGGGGAGAGCCTCGTGAACGTCACCGCCGTCATACCCGCCCGGGGCGGCTCCAAGGGCATCCCGGGCAAGAACACCGCCGAGGTCGGCGGGGTCCCCCTCGTCGCCCGGGCGGTCCTGGCCTGCCGCGGCGCCGCCCACGTGACCCGGGTCGTGGTCTCCACCGACGACGCGGCGATCGCCCGCGCCGCCCGCGCGGCCGGCGCCGAGGTCGTCGACCGTCCCGCGGAGCTGGGCTCGGACCGGGCCTCCAGCGAGTCCGCGCTGCTGCACGCGCTGGACACCCTGGAGGAACGGCACGGAGAGGCGGTGGACGTCCTCGTCTTCGTCCAGTGCACGAGCCCCTTCACCACCCCGCGCGAGGTCGACGAGACCGTGCTGTCCGTCGTCCGCGACGGCGCCGACTCAGCGTTCACCGCCGTGCCCTTCCACGGCTTCCTGTGGGCCACCGAGCCCGCGGACGCCGGGCCCGGACACCGGGCGCACGGGGTGAACCACGACAGCGCGGTGCGGCTGCGCCGCCAGGACCGCACCCCCGAGTACCTGGAGTCGGGGGCCGTGTACGCCATGCGCGCCGACGGCTTCCGCCGGCACGGACACCGCTTCTTCGGCCGGACCCAGCTCGTCCCCACGGCCCCGGAGCGGGCCATCGAGATCGACGAACCGGGCGACCTCGACCGGGCCCGGGCCCTGGCCCCGCTCCTCGACCCGCAGCAGACCCCGGCGGCCCCCTCGTCGCCGAACCCCTCGCAGTACACCGGAAAGGAACTCTGAACAGTGGTGCACAGCAACCGAATCCGCCGCATCGGGAACAAGGAGGTCGGCCCCGGCCGGCCGACCTATGTGATCGGCGAGATCGGCATCAACCACAACGGCGACCTCGAGAAGGCCCTCGCGCTCGTCGACGCGGCCGCCGACGCGGGCTGTGACGCGGTGAAGTTCCAGAAGCGCACCCCCGAGATATGCACCCCGCGCGACCAGTGGGACATCGAGCGGGACACCCCCTGGGGCCGGATGACGTACATCGACTACCGCCACCGCGTCGAGTTCGGCGAGGACGAGTACCGGGCCATCGGCGAGCACTGCGCCGAGCGCGGCATCGACTGGTTCGCCTCCCCCTGGGACACCGAGGCCGTGACCTTCCTGGAGAAGTTCGACGTCCCGGCCCACAAGGTCGCCTCCGCCTCCCTGACCGACGACGAGCTGCTGCTCGCCCTGCGCGCCACCGGCAAGACGGTCATCCTGTCCACCGGTATGTCCACCCCGCAGCAGATCCGGCACGCCGTGGAGGTGCTGGGCAGCGCGAACGTCGTCCTGCTGCACGCCACCTCGACCTACCCGGCGAAGGCCGAGGAGCTCAACCTGCGCGTGATCAACACGCTCCAGGAGGAGTACCCGAACGTCCCGATCGGCTACTCCGGCCACGAGACGGGCCTGCAGACCACCGTCGCCGCCGTCGCCCTCGGCGCCTGCGCCGTGGAGCGGCACATCACCCTGGACCGGGCCATGTGGGGCTCCGACCAGGCCGCCTCCGTCGAACCGGGCGGCCTGGCCCGCCTGGTCCGCGACATCCGCACCATCGAGACCGCCCTCGGCGACGGCGTCAAGCGCGTCTACGCCTCCGAACTCGGTCCGATGAAGAAGCTCCGCCGGGTCCAGGGCACCCTCGCCGCCGAGGGCGTGACGGCCTCGGCATGAGCGACACCCTCGCCCTGGTGGAGAGCCCGGCTCAACTACTGAACGTCCTGGAGTGGGCGTACGTCCACCCGGGCGAGGCAGCGTCCCTCACCATCGCCGTGCTCCAGCCGGTGGACCCGCGTTCGCGCGCGCAGGTCCGCCGGCTGTGCCGGTTCGCCTCCCAGTCCAAGCTGGTCTGGCGGCGCTACGAGGTCCGCGCCGGCTACCTGGGGCGGGCCGGGGAGCTCGTCCGCCTCGGCCGCGCGGTCGCGTCCGCCCGGCGCCTGGTGATCGGGGACCTGTTCTCCCGCACGATCCAGCTGCTGCTGCCCCGTTCCAAGGCCCGCGAGGTGGTCGTCGTGGACGACGGGACCGCCACCACGGAGCTGGTCAGCCTGCTGACGTACGGCCGGCAGCTGACGCGCTGGCACCAGGGCGAGCTGAAGCCGTCCGCCAAGGGCGGCGGGCCGGTGAACCGCTGGCTGGCCCGGGAGGACCTGGAGCGCACCACCTTCTTCACGTGCATGCCGGTGGCCGCGCCGCCGGGCACCGAGGTCCGCCCCAACGACTACGCCTGGAGCCGGGCGACCTTCGGCCCCGTGCGCGTGCGGTCCGGCGCCGACCTCGCGGGCAGCTCCCTCGTGGAGACCGGGGTCATCGACGAGGACCGCTACGTCGACGCGGTCGGCTGGATCGCCCGCAGCCGGGCGGCCGGGCGCTACCTGGCGCACCGCAGGGAGAGCCGGCCCAAGCTGGAGCGGATCGCCGGGCTCACCGGCATGGAGATCGTCCACCCCGACCTGCCGCTCGAACTGACCGCGCTGACCGAGCCCATCGGCGAGTCCGTGCTGACCTTCGCGTCCACCGTCGCCTACACCCTGCCCATCGTGCTGGGCGGCTCGCCCGTGCGGGTGGAGCTGTGCGAGATCGACGACGCCTGGATCACCCCCGACACCGCCGAGCGGTCGGTGGACTTCCTGCGCCGGATATCGGCGCTGGCGGTGGACCGCCACCAGCTGTCCAGGATCCCGCCGCAGGCGCGGCGCCGCCCCGACCCCGTCAGAAGCGCTGCCAGCGGCCCAGTGACAGGCCCGAGCTGTCCTTCTGCCGGTTGACCAGCAGTTCGCCCCGGGCGCTGATACAGGCGATGACGAGCAGGCCCCGGGCGTCCACGGCCAGCGCCGGGGAGTCCAGGCACTCCTCGCCGATCTCGGTCCACCAGAGCCCGGCCGCCTCGTGTTCCGTGGGGTACGCCGCCAGGGCGGTACGGCCGTTGACGGCCCGGTGGGCCAGCACCGTGCAGTCGTAGCCGTCGACCAGCGCGCGGACGGCCGCCACCGCTCCGAGCGCCGGCCCGCCGCCCAGTGCCAGGACCCCTGCGCCCGCGCGGCAGGCGAACACCCCGCTGCCGTCGGCCGCGTGCCAGAAGTGGGTGACGCGGCCCGGCGCCGTCTCCAGCGTGCGCGCCGAACCGTCCTGGGCGAGGTACGGGACGTCCTCGCCCCGCTGCAGGGGGCCTCCGGGTGCGCTCTGGGCCCACAGGGAGAGCCCCTTCTCCCCGGGCGCGGCCAGCCAGACCCGGCCCCCGGCGGTCGAATCGGCGCCGGCCCCCTCGAAGGTCTTGCTGCCCCGCAGGTCCTCCCACGCCGACCAGGTGCCCTTCCGGTCCTGGCGTTTGACGTGGACCCCGCGCCCGGCGTTGCGGACGAAGACGTGGGGGGCGCCGTGGGCGTCCACCGCCACCGCGGGCGGGCCGCCGCGGTGCTCCATCCCGGGCCGCTGGTAGAGGGTGCCGAGGGATTGCCACGGGCCCACGGGGCGGCCGCTCTGGTACTGGACCGCGTGGTGGTAGGTGACGCTCTCGCCGTCCTCGGTCCGGGTGCGGCGCCGGCCGGCGAAGTGGGCGTAGCCGTCCGGGCCCTGGCCCACGGCGAGGTCGGTGAGCCCGTCGGCGGGGAAGAGGTCGGGGCCGCTCCACCCGGGGCCGCCGGGGGCGCGTTCGGTCCAGCGCAGCAGGCCGGCCTCGGCGCGCGCGTAGGCGGTGAGCCGCCCGTCCTTGCCGGCGAGGACCCAACGCCCCGTCAGGGGGCCGAGTGCCACGGTGTTCCAGTCGCGTACGGGGGCCTGACCCGGTCCGGAGGCGTCGCCGAGGGGCTTGGCCGGGCTGCGTCGGGATCGCGTCGCCATGAACCGCAAGCAACCCTTCCGCTTCACCATTCGAACAGAATCAGGATACCCCGGGGCTCCGGGGCGGGTCCCTGCGTCTATGTTGTAGCCCGCGAGATCACCGCGAGATCCCCACCGGATCTCCCCCCACCCGTTCGGAAGGACCGGTCCCCGGGCATGACTTCAGACCCCAGCGCCACGACGACGCCCCGTTCGCGCGCGAGCCGGATCCGGCGCGGGCTCGCCTGGACGGCGGCCGTGCTGGTCCTCGGCGCGGCGGGGTCCGGCTGGTGGGTCTACAGCCACCTCAGCGGGAACATCGACAGCGTCGACCTGGACCGGGCGATCGGCACCGACAACCGGCCCCCGAAGGTGGTGCAGAACGCCCAGAACGTCCTGGTGCTCGGCTCGGACTCGCGGGCCGGGGCCAACGGGGAGCTCGACCACGGCGATGTCAGCGGAGCCCGCTCCGACACCGCGATGCTGGTGCACATACCCGCGGGCCGGGCCCGGGCCACCGCGGTGAGCATCCCGCGCGACACCCTCATCACCCGGCCCGAGTGCAGGGACAAGGACGGCGGGACCGTCCCGGAGGCGAGCCGGGTCATGTTCAACTCCGTCTACGCGCTGGCCGGTCCGGCCTGTGTCGTCAAGACGGTGGAACAGCTCTCCGGCATCCGAGTGGACCATTTCGTCGAGGTGGACTTCGCCGGCTTCAAGGGGCTGGTGGACGCCCTCGGCGGGGTCACGGTCACCCTCGACCAGCCGATGACCGGCGCGAAGGGCGGACTCAAGCTGGACGCGGGAACGCACCGGCTGAACGGCGCCGACTCGCTGAAGTTCGTACGGACCCGCTACGGCTACGGCGACGGCAGCGACCTCGGACGCATAGGGCTCCAGCAGCAGTTCCTGCTCGCGATGCTGTCCGAGATCAAGAAGCAGGACGCCCTCGGCAATCCGGCGCGGCTCTACAAGCTCGCCGACGCCGGCACCAAGTCGCTGACCACCGACTCCGATCTGGCCTCGCTCACCGCGCTGTCGGACTTCGCGCGGAGCATGCAGGGCGTGGACCCGTCCACCATGGAGACCATCATGCTGCCGGTGGCCTACGACAAGGTGGACCGGAACCGGGTCGTCGTCGCGCAGGAGCAGGCCTCCCGGTTGTGGGAGGCCCTGCGCACCGACCAGAAGGTGCCCGCCTCGGCGAAGGACTCCCCCGCCAAGGGCGGCCCGGGCGCCAAGTCCCCGGCGCCCGAGCCGTCCCCGTCGACGGAGTCCTAGGACCGTTCCCTAGGGCCGTGTGCCGGGCCGTGCGGTCTCCCGGGCCGCTTGGCCCAGGCGGCTCATGCGCCTGCCGTACAGGAAGTAGACGACGAAGCCGACGACCATCCAGATCCCGAAGCGCAGCCAGGTCTCGGCCGGCAGGTTGAGCATCAGCCAGAGCGAGGCCGCCATGGACAGGATCGGGATCACCGGCACCCAGGGGGTGCGGAAGGCCCGGTGCAGATCGGGGCGGGTGCGGCGCAGGATGATCACGCCGAGGGCCACCACGACGAAGGCGAACAGGGTGCCGATGTTCACCAGTTCCGCGAGCTTCTCGAGGCTGGTGAACCCCGCGACGACGGCGATGATCACACCCAGCAGCACGGTGGCCCGGTAAGGGGTGCGGTACTTGGGGTGGGTGACCGAGAAGACCCGCGGCAGCAGGCCGTCCCGGCTCATCGCGAAGAACACCCGGGTCTGGCCCAGCAGCAGGATCATGCAGACCGTGATGAGGCCGACGGCGGCACCGAGGCTGATGGCGCCGGAGAAGAAGGGCTGGTCGACGGCCTTGAAGGCGGCGGCGAGCGGGGCGGTCGGCGACATCTCCCGGTAGTACTGCATCCCGGTGACGACGACCGTCACGGCGACGTAGAGCAGCGTGCAGATGAGCAGCGAGCCCAGGATGCCGCGCGGCATGTCCCGTTGGGGGTTCCTGGTCTCCTCCGCCGCGGTGGCCACGACGTCGAAGCCGATGAAGGCGAAGAAGACGAGGGAGGCCGCGGTGAAGATGCCCATGACGCCGAAGTTGGTGGGCTCGTAGCCGAACAGCAGCTGGACCAGTGGGGCTTTCCAGCCGCTTCCTCCGGGCTGTGGCTCGGCCGGCGGGATGAACGGCGAGTAGTTGTCCGCCTTGATGAAGAACAGGCCGGCGATGATGACCAGCAGCACCACGGTGACCTTGATGGCGACGACGATCGCGGTGATCCGGGCCGACAGCTTCGTCCCGACGACCAGGACCGCGGTCAGCGCCAGGACCAGCAGGAAGGCCAGCAGGTCGAAGGTGCCGCCCCCGTCGGGCCCGGACAGCGCGACGGGCATGTCCCAGCCGAGGTTCGTGTGCATGAGGTGGCGCACGTATCCGGACCAGCCGACCGCCACGACGGCGGTGCCGAGCGCGAATTCGAGCACCAGGTCCCAGCCGATGATCCAGGCGGGCAGTTCGCCGATCGACGCGTACGCGAAGGTGTACGCCGAGCCGGCCACCGGGACGGTGGAGGCGAACTCGGCGTAGCAGAGGGCCGCGAGGGCACAGACGACGCCCGATGCCACGAAGGAGAGGGCGGTGGCGGGCCCGGCGTTGTTGCGGGCCGCGATGCCCGTGAGGACGAAGATGCCGGTACCGATGATGACGCCGACGCCGAAGACCGTCAGGTCCCAGGCGGAGAGCGATTTGCGGAGCGCGTGTTCCGGCTCCTCCGTGTCACGGATGGACTGTTCCACCGTCTTGGTGCGGAAGGGGCTGTTCAGATCCCTGCTCACCGACGCACCTCCCAAGAAGTACGCGAAACGGGCCGGGAGGCCCACCCTTCAAGGGTGATCTCCCGACCCGTGACGTGCAACCGCGCTGCGCGATCCGGACGGACGCGGACTAGTCGACGGCGGCGGCCTGCTCGCTCTCGTAACGGCCGTCCAGCTTCGCGACCAGGCCCGTCACCTGACGGGCGATGTCCGGGGCGGTCAGGCCGATCTCGGCCATGATCTCCTTGCGCAGCGCGTGGTCGAGGAAGCGCTGCGGGATGCCGAAGTCGCGCAGCGGCACGTCGACGCCCGCGTCGCGCAGGGCCTGCGAGACCGCGGCGCCCACTCCGCCGGTGCGGCCGTTGTCCTCGACGGTGACGACGACCCGGTGGCGGTCGGCGAGCGGGGCGAGGGCCTCGTCCACGGGCTTGACCCAGCGGGGGTCGACCACGGTCGAGGAGATGCCCTGCTTGTCGAGCAGGTCGGCGATCTCCAGGCACATCGGCGCGAGCGCTCCGACCGAGACGATGAGTACGTCCGGCCGGGTGACGTCGGGGGCCGGGGTGCGCAGGAGGTCCATGCCGCCGATCCGGCCGACGGCCGGGACGGCCGGGCCGACGACGCCCTTGGAGTAGCGCACGACGGTCGGGGCGTCCTTGACCTCGACGGCCTCCCGCAGCTGGGCGCGCAGCTGTTCGGCGTCGCGCGGGGCGGCCAGCCGCAGGCCGGGGACGACCTGGAGGATGGACATGTCCCACATGCCGTTGTGGGAGGCGCCGTCGTCACCGGTGACGCCGGCCCGGTCCAGGACGAAGGTGACCCCGCACTTGTGCAGGGCGACGTCCATGAGGACCTGGTCGAAGGCGCGGTTGAGGAAGGTGGCGTAGACGGCGAAGACGGGGTGGACGCCGCCGGTGGCGAGGCCCGCGGCCGACGTGGCGCCGTGCTGCTCGGCGATGCCGACGTCGTAGATCCGGTCCGGGAAGGCCTCGGCGAACTTGTGGAGGCCGACCGGGTGGAGCATGGCGGCGGTGATGCCGACGATGTCCTCGCGCTCGTGGCCGAGCTTGACCATTTCGTCGGCGAAGACGGAGGTCCAGCTGGCGGCGGCGGTCTTGACCGGCAGGCCGGTGTCCGGGTGGATGACGCCGACCGCGTGGAAGCGGTCCGCCTCGTGCTCCAGCGCCGGGGTGTAGCCGCGGCCCTTCTGGGTGAGGCAGTGCACGATGACCGGTCCGCTGAACCGCTTGGCCCGCTGGAGGGCGGACTCCAGGGCCTCGATGTCGTGGCCGTCGATGGGGCCGATGTACTTCAGGCCCAGGTCCTCGAACATGCCCTGCGGGGCGATGAAGTCCTTGAGGCCCTTCTTGGCGCCGTGCAGCGTCTCGAAGAGCGGCTTGCCCACGACCGGGGTGCGCTCCAGGAGTTCCTTGCCGCGGGCCAGGAAGCGCTCGTAGCCGTCCGTGGTGCGCAGGGTCGCGAGGTGGTTGGCGAGGCCGCCGATGGTGGGGCCGTAGGAGCGCTCGTTGTCGTTGACGACGATGACGAGCGGCCGGTCCTTCGCGGCGGCGATGTTGTTCAGCGCCTCCCAGGCCATGCCGCCGGTGAGCGCGCCGTCGCCGATGACGGCGGCGACGTGGTGGTCCTCGCGGCGGAGCACCTCGTTGGCCTTGGCGAGGCCGTCGGCCCAGCCCAGCACCGTGGAGGCGTGGGAGTTCTCGATCACGTCGTGGTCGGACTCGGCGCGCGAGGGGTAGCCGGACAGGCCGCCCTTGGAGCGCAGGTTCCCGAAGTCCTGGCGGCCGGTGAGCAGCTTGTGGACGTAGGCCTGGTGGCCGGTGTCGAAGAGGACCTTGTCCTTGGGCGATTCGAAGACCCGGTGCAGGGCGATCGTCAGTTCGACCACGCCGAGGTTGGGGCCGAGGTGCCCGCCGGTCTTGGAGACGGCGTCGACCAGGAAGGACCTGATCTCGGCGGCGAGCTGGTTGAGCTCGTCCTGGCTGAGCCGGTCCAGATCGCGCGGTCCCTTGATGCGGGTCAGCAGCACCCGTGCCTCCTTGCAGTTGCTTGCTGGTCTGTCGAGTCTAATGTTCCGCTCGCGAGGGCGGTCATCGGGCGGTGCCTGGCGGGTCACGCCTTTGTCATACCTGCACCCCCCGCCGCGCAATCACACATCCCAAACGGGCGTATACCAGCACATCCGTACGCGCATACGCACGCACGCGTGCCCGGTGCCACTCGTGGTGGCACCGGGCACTGTGACGGTTCTTACCGCCCGGGGACGGCCCGGGTCGCGCGGTCAGGCGCGGCCGGCCGTCTTCTGGGTCTTGCGGGTGACCGAGTCGATGACCACCGTGGCCAGCAGTACGGCACCGGTGATCATGTACTGGATCGGGGTCGCGATCCCCTCCAGGGCCAGACCGTACTGGATGGAGGTGATGACCATCACGCCGAGGAGGGCGTTCCAGGTCCGGCCGCGGCCGCCGAAGAGGCTGGTGCCGCCGATGACGGCCGCCGCGATGACGTTCATCAGCAGGTCGCCGGCGCCGGCGCTCTGGTTGGCGGCCGCGATCTTGGAGGCCCAGAAGAGGCCGCCGACGGCCGCGAAGGTGCCCGCGATGGCGAAGACCGCGATGCGGATCCCGTTGACGTTGATGCCCGCGCGGCGGGAGGCCTCGACGCTGCCGCCCAGGGCGAAGACGTTGCGGCCGAAGGTGGTGCGGCGCAGGAGGAAGTCCGTGCCGACCAGGGCCACCACGAAGAGCACCAGCGCGAGCGGCAGGCCCTTGTACTGGTTGAACACCACGGCGGGGCCGAACGTGAACAGGGCCAGCAGGCCGGTGCGCAGCAGGATCTCGCTCAGCGGCCGGGAGGGCACCCCGGCGGCTTCGCGGCGGCGGTTGTCGAAGAAGGTGGCGAGGAAGTACGCCACCGTGGCGAGCGCCGCGAGGCCGTAGCCGGCGGCCACGTCCGAGAAGTAGTACGTGGTGAGCTGCCCGACCACGCCCTCGGAGTCGAGGTTGATGGTGCCGTTGCTGCCGAGGATCTGCAGCATCGCGCCGGACCAGAACAGCAGGCCGGACAGGGTGACGGCGAAGGCGGGCGCGCCGATCTTGGCGAAGAAGAAGCCGTGGACCGCGCCGATGAGGGCGCCCCCGCCGACCGCGGCGAGGATCGCGACCCACTCGTTGACGCCGTGGGTGACGGCGAGGACGGCGACGATGGCGCCCGAGACACCGCTGACCGAGCCGACCGAGAGGTCGATCTCGCCGAGCAGCAGCACGAAGATGATGCCGACGGCCATCATGCCGGTGGCGACCATCGTGATCGCGATGTTGGAGAGGTTCTCCGGGGAGAGGAAGTTCGAGTTCAGCCCCTGGAAGATGCTCCAGATGATGATCAGGCCGAGGACGACCGGGATGGAGCCCAGGTCGCCGGCCTTCATCTTGCGGCCGAACTCGCTCAGGTAGCCGGACAGGCCCTGCTCGCGCACGAGCAGGCGCGGGTCGACCACCGGAATGGCGTCCGCCGGGGCGGCGGGGTTGGCCAGCCGGGCCACCTCTTCCGCCGCGGTGTGGTGTTCGGTGCTCACTTGCGGGCCTCCCCGGTGCGGGCCGCCCGGCGGGTCACGGCGTTGTCCGTGGCCCCGGTGATGGCGGAGATGATCTCTTCCTGCGAGGTGTCGGCGACGTTGAAGACACCGTTGTTGCGGCCCAGCCGCAGCACCGCGACCTTGTCGGCGACGGCCTTCACATCGGCCATGTTGTGGCTGATGAGGATGACGGCGTGGCCGCGCTCGCGCAGCCGCTCCACGAGGTCGAGCACCTGTGCGGTCTGCTCGACGCCGAGGGCGGCGGTGGGCTCGTCGAGGATGACGAGCCGGGGCTCGCCCAGCATCGAGCGGGCGATCGCCACGGTCTGGCGCTGGCCGCCGGAGAGCGAGGCGATGGGGATCCGGACACTGGGGATCCGGATGGACAGGGTGGTCAGGAGCTCGCGGGCGCGGCGCTCCATCTCCACCTCGTCGAGGACGCCGAACCGCTTGAGCTCGCGCCCGAGGAAGAGGTTGCCGACGACGTCGATGTTGTCGCACAGCGCGAGGTCCTGGTAGACGGTCGCGATGCCGAGGTTCTGGGCGTCGTGGGGCTTGCCGATGGAGACCGGGCGGCCTTCCCACTCGATGACTCCGTCATCGATGGGGTGCACGCCGGCGATCGTCTTGACCAGCGTGGACTTGCCGGCGCCGTTGTCGCCCACCAGGGCGACGACCTCACCGGAGTGGATCTCGAGTTCTACGTCGGTCAGGGCCTGGACGGCGCCGAACCGCTTCGAGACCCCTCGCAACGCCAGCACGGGCGCAGCGGACACATGAACCATCTCCTTCGCCGCCTGACCGGCGGGGATGTCGTGCAAAAGAGCAGGAGCGGGGCGGATGGGGGGTAACTGCGAGCGAAAGGGTGAAACGTTTCTGCCCGGCGCCCCGCGGATGGCGGGGTATGAGGGGTGGGGCGCCGGGCAGGGCACGTGGGCCGCCGCGCCGCGAGGGCGGCGGCAGGGCCTTACTTGAGGCCGATGGTGGCGCAGGCGGTCGCGAACTTCTCGGTGCAGATCTCGTCGACCGTGTAGACGCCGTCCTTGACGACGGTGTCCTTGATGTTGGCCTTGGTGAGCGAGACGACCGGGATCAGCACGGACGGAACGCCCTTGGAGGTCGGGCTGTCGATCTTGTTGTTGATGATCCCGTCGATCTTCTCGCCCTTGGCGAGGGCGACGGCCATCTCGGCGGCGGCCGCGGCCTCGGGGGCGTACGGCTTGTAGACGCTCATGAACTGCTCGCCCGCCACGATCCGCTGCACACCGGCGAGCTCGGCGTCCTGGCCGGTGACCGGGGGCAGGGGGGACAGGCCGGCGGCCTTGAGGGCGGTGATGATGCCGCCGGCCATGCCGTCGTTCGCGGAGTAGACGCCGATCACCTTGTCCTTGCCGAGCGCGGTCAGCGCGCCCGCCATGTTGGTGTTGGCGTTCTCCGGCTTCCACTCCTTGGTGTCGTACTCCTTGCCGATGTTCACCTTGCCGTCGAGGACGGAGTGGGCGCCCTTCTTGAACAGCGCGGCGTTCGGGTCGGTGACGGAGCCGTTCATCATGACGATCTGGCCGTCCTTGGCCTTGTCGCCCAGGGCCTCCAGCAGCGCCTTGCCCTGGACCTTGCCGACCTCTTCGTTGTCGAAGGAGGTGTAGGCGTCGATCGGGCCCTCGGCCAGGCGGTCGTAGGCGACGACCGGGATGCCGGCGTCCTTGGCCTTCTTGACCGAGCCGGCGATGGCCTTGGCGTCGACCGCGTCGACGATCAGGACGTTCACCTTGTTGGTGATCATCGTGTCGACCTGCGAGTTCTGCGTGGTCGCGTCCTGCTTGGCGTTGGCGTAGACGACCTCGGCCTTGCCGCCGGTGAGGTCGGCGATCTTCTTCTCGATCAGCGGCTTGTCGAACTTCTCGTAGCGCGCGGTCTGGTTCTCCGGCAGGAGCAGACCGATCTTGACGGCGTCACCGGCCGCTGCGGAGCCGGAGGGCTTCTTCTCGCCGCCCGCTTCCTTGGCGCTGCCACAAGCGGCCAGCGAGACGGCCATGGCGCCGGCGGCGACGGCTACGGCGGCTCTACGCATACGCGTGTTCATTCGTTGAACCTCCCTGACGAGGCCGCAACGTTGCGGCCGAGGTGGATGTGAGTCAACCCCGGCCGCAAGTTTGTCGTCAAGGAGTGAATCCTTAACGAGATGACAACGGTGCCATCCGTTATCTAACTGAAGACATGACGGCGGGGGCTCGCATCCCAAAGCCATTTTCCGTCAAAAGTGTCGAATCGCCCATCTCACTGAGTACGAGGGCCAGCGCGCCGAGTACTTCCGCCCGGCCGCCCAGCGACCCCGTGAGGACCGACAGCTGGCGGGCCGCGCTCGGGATCGCGTACCGGCCCACGGACTCGCGGATCGGCGTCAGGACCAGCTCGCCGGCCTCCGCCAGCGAGCCGCCGAGCACCACCCGGCTCGGGTTCAGGAGGTTGCACAGGCTGGCCACGCCGCTGCCGATGTGCCGGCCCACGTCGGTGATGACCCGGCGGCAGCCCGGGTCCCCGCCGCGGGCGAGCTCGACCACCTTCTCCATCGTCAGGTCGAGCCCGTGGGTGCCCTGGAGCAGGGGCAGGACGTAGCGCGCGGCGGCGAAGGTCTCCAGGCAGCCCCGGTTGCCGCAGCGGCAGACGGGGCCCGACTCGTCGAGGGTGATGTGCCCGATCTCCCCGGCCGTGCCGCCGGGCCCCCGGTAGATCTGGCCGTTGATCACCAGGCCGGCGCCGACACCGCTCGCGACCTTGATGTATGCCAGGTCGCGCACCCCCCGGCCGCTCCCCCAGACGAGCTCCCCCAGCGCGCCGAGGTTCGCGTCGTTGTCCACGTAGACCGGCACGCCCAGGCGCTGCGCGAGCTCCTGGCGCGGGTTGATCCCGGCCCAGCCCGGCAGGATCGCGGTCGAGCCCAGGGTGCCGGACTCCACGTCGATGGGCCCGGGCACGCCGAGCCCGACGCCGATGACCTTGTCCCGGGACACGCCGATGCCCTGGACCAGCCGTCCGACCAGGGATTCCGCCCGGTCGAAGCCGTCCACCCAGGAGGCGTCCACGTCCAGCGGCTCGGCCTCCTCGGCCAGCACCTGGTGCGCGAGGTTGCCCACCGCCACCCGCAGGTGGGTGTGGCCGAAGTCCACGCCGATCACGATGCCCGCGTCCCCGCTGAGCGAGACGCTGCGGGCCCGGCGGCCGCCGGCCGAGGTGTCGGTGACCTCGACGGTCCCGCTCTCCTTGAGCTCACGGACGATGTTGGAGACCGTGGCCGCCGACAGTCCGGTGGTGCGGGCGATCTCCGCCTGGGTCAGCGAGCCGGCGAGGCGCACGGCCCGCACGACCCTCTCCAGGTTCGCGCGGTGCAGCGAGGACTGCGATCCGGGAGTCTGCACGACTCATCCACTCCTGCCTTTAGCGGCGGCGGTGCGCCGCCCCCCGGCCGGTCGTCGCGGCTGCGTGCTCCGAGACCCCGGCGTCTCTCCAACTTGTGAACCTTAAGTCGAGCCTTTAGGTATCCAGTCGTCAAGAGCCTGAGGCGGAGCGAACCCGATGATCCTCCTTTTCCCCTCCCCCCGCACGCCGTGACTCTCCTGTCAGGCATACGTCATCCGGTCGGCAGCGGCTACTTGAGCGTCGCGGAGGTCAGCCCGGCCTGGATCTGGCGCTGGAAGGACAGGTAGACCACGAGCATGGGGATCATCGCGATGGTCACGCCGGCGAAGAGGACCGGCAGGTCCGTCTCGTAGCCCATCTGGTACTGGAGCTGGATCAGACCCTGGGTGAGCAAGTAGCGCTCGGGGTCGGAGCCGCTCTGGGGCTGCATCAGCACGGAGGGCAGGATGTACTGGTTCCACTGGCCCAGGACATTGAATATCCCCACGCTGATCAGGCCGGGCTTGGCCATCGGCAGCATCACCTGGAAGAAGATCCGGGTGTCGGAGGCCCCGTCGATCACCGCCGCCTCGTGCACCGCCGTCGGCAGGGTCCGGAAGAAGGAGTGCATGAAGAAGACGGTGAAGGGCATCGAGTAGGCGATGTAGACCAGGATCAGCCCCTGGTACGTGTTGAGCATGTCCAGGCGCTTGACCATGAAGAACAGCGGCACGAGCGCCAGGAAGACGGGGAACATCGCCCCGCTGACGAAGAAGTAGTAGATGATCCGGTTCCCCCGGAAGGGGTAGCGGGCCAGTACGTACGCGGCCATGGAACCGAGCAGCATGGTCAGCGGCACCGAGAAGGCCATCACGATCAGCGTGTGGCCGAAGTAGCCGCCGATGCCCTTGTCCCAGGCCCGGCCGAAGGCGTCGAAGTGCCAGTGGGAGGGCCAGCCGAGGGCCGAGGCGCCGATCTGGCTGTCGGTCTTGAACGAGCCGAGGGCCAGCCAGACCAGCGGCAGGACGATCAGGAGCGCCCAGACGGCGAGGAAGCCGTGCGAGAAGACGTTCAGCACCATGCCGTCGGAACGGCGCCTCCCGCCGTCCCGGGCGCGGCCGCCGGCGCCGCCGGACCGCTCGGGCGAGGGCTCGCCCGGCGCCTTGATCACAGTGGACTCTGCGGTCATCGGGGATCTCCTCTCAGAACTCGATGCGCTCGCGGCGGGTGGCGCGCAGCGTGACGATGGAGAGGATCATGGTCAGGGCGAGCATGACCACGCCCATGGCGCAGGCGTATCCGCTCTTGCCGAAGTACAGGAAGTTGCGCATCAGCACCGTCGCCATGACCTCGCTGTGGTGGTCGGGTCCGCCGCCGAACTGGCCCGAGGTCATGGTCGACACCAGGACGAACATGTCCATCGCGGCGATGCCCAGGTAGACCGCGGAGGTCTGCACAGAGTCCCACAGCAGGGGCAGCGTGACCCTGAAGAAGGTCTGGGCGCGCCCCGCGCCGTCGAGCAGGGCGGCCTCGTAGATGTCCTTGGGCACGGACTGCATGGCCGCCGAGAAGAGGACGAGGTAGAAGCCGACGCCGTGCCAGACCACCACCAGCAGCAGGCACCACAGGACGAGGCCGGGCCGGTTGAGCCATTCGACGGGGTCGGCCGGGTCGACGAGCCCGATCCGGGCGAGGAGCCCGTTCAGCAGGCCGCCCTCGTCGCTGCGGTACACCGCTCCGAAGAGCACCGCGAGGATGGCCAGGGAGAGGACCTGCGGGAAGAAGTAGACGATCTTGTAGAAGCCCGATCCCCGCACGCCTCGCACCCCGCCGGCCCCGCTGCGCCCTCCCGCGTTCACCATGAAGGCGAAGAAGAGGGCGAGCAGGATGGTGATGACGGGGACGAACACCAGGAGCAGCAGGTTGTGCCACAGGGCGTCGCGGAAGACCTCGTCCTCCAGCAGGGTGGAGTAGTTCTCCAGGCCGACGAAGTCGAAGGTCGGCGACTGCCCCGACCAGTTGGTGAAGGAATAGCCGAACGTCTGGACGTACGGCCAGATGACGAAGGTCAGGTACAGCGCGAGCGGCAGGAGGAGGAAGCCGGCGATGAAGCCGGCCCTTCCCCTGCGCCGGGCTAGGTGGCTCATGG
The DNA here is from genome assembly GCF_040651895.1 of Streptomyces sp. NPDC048352. NCBI lineage: Bacteria > Bacillati > Actinomycetota > Actinomycetes > Kitasatosporales > Streptomycetaceae > Streptomyces > Streptomyces sp. NPDC048352. The sequence goes on along the minus strand of NZ_JBEZKZ010000005.1, from coordinate 81,423 downwards.
TGTCCGTCCCTGGTGACGCTGCCGGTGGACGCGGGGTCAGCTGCGGTGGTTGTTCTTGGCGTTGGGGTCCTTGGCAGCCTTGTCTACCGCAGCCTGGGCCCGCCTGATCCACTCCTTCGGCTGGATCCGCTGGGCCATCAGCTCATTGGACGCGTTCTGGATGTCGGCGTCCATCTCGCTGTACCAGTCGGGGTAGAGGTAGTTGAAGGTGTTCTCCCCGGCCGCCTTGACCGCGGCGACGGCCGACTGGGTGCCCGGGCGGAGCTTGACGCCCGGGTCGACCCCGTCCTTGACGACGGTGAGCGAGTTGGCCTGCTGGGCGAAGACCGTCGACCATTCGCGGGAGAGCATGGTGCGCAGGAACTCCAGGCCGCCGGCCTTGTTGGCGGCCTTCTCCGGGACGACGAAGGCCTCGTTGGCGCCGGCGCGGATGGCGGTGAAGGGCAGTTTGCTGTCGGCGAGCAGCGGTACCGGCAGGAACTTCATGTCGAAGTCCTCCGGGGTCTGCTTGAGCTGCTCGTTCTCCAGCCAGGAGCCGGAGGGGATGAAGGCCGCCTTGTACTGGTTCCAGGCGGTCTGGGACTCCGTGTGGGTGAGGCCGTTGGTGCCGGGCATGAGGTAGCCCTTCTCGACCACCTCGTAGACCGCCTCGACGGCGGCCAGGGCGGCGGGGTTGCCCTCGAAGGCGTTCGGCTCCAGGTTGTCGATGGCCTTCATGGCCTCCAGACCGCCCTTCTTGGCGATCAGGTCCATGATGACGACATTGATGTAGTACGGGTACTTGCCCTGGTGGGCCAGGCCGCCGATGCCGGCCTCCTTGGCCTTGGCGCAGACGGCCAGGAACTCGTCCCAGGTCTTCGGCTCGGTCCAGCCCTTCTCCTTGAAGAGCTTGCCGGAGTACCAGAGGCCGAAGACGGTGTAGACGTAGTTGAGGGCGACGAACGTGCCGCCCTGGGTGCCCTGTTGGACCGTGCCGGCGATCAGGGTGTCGCGGACCTTCTTGGCCGGGTCGTCGAGCGAGGGGGCGTCGAGGAGCGCGCTCAGGTCGGCGAGCTGGCCGCCCTTGGCGAGGACGTCGATCTTGATCATCTGGGCGCCGGAGTCGTTGAGGACGTCCGGCGGGGTGCCGCCGTTGAAGCGGGGCTGGAGCTTGGCCGCGATCTCCTGGGTGCCCAGGTGGGAGCTGGTGGTGCCCCACTTCTTGTCGAAGGCGGCCTCCCAGGCCTTCGCGTAGTCGTCGCCGAAACCGCCCTTGAAGATGACCACGTCGAGCTTGCCGCCCTTGGCGAGGCCGAAGGGGTTCTCCTTGGACACGGCCCCCTTGTCGGGGCCCTTCGTCGTGCCCTCGCCGCCGGAGGCGCAGGCGGACAGGAAGCTCATCGTCGGCACGCTGATCAGTCCGAGCGCTGCGGAACGCTTGATCAGATCACGGCGGCCGAGGCCCTCACCGGTGGATCCCATGCTCATGTCCTCGCCTTCGTCAGGAGGGTGAAGGAGGCCGGAAATCACGGCAGTTGCCGTCCATGCGGGCATCACCGCAGGTCCCCCGGCATCCCCCGGCCCGGGGCCGCTCGTCGCGCGGTGGCCCGGACGCGCACAGGTATAGTCCACTTCCGCTCGGCTGAGCAAGATCGTGCACAAGGATCGTTCCCGGCTTTTCCGAGTTGAGACCTGTCCGTCACCTGGGACCGTCCGCCACGAAAAGCGGAAGGGCCGCACCCCCTTGACGGGGGTACGGCCCTATGGTGCCGACAGACGGCGGATCGCTCCGCCTGGCGCGCCCTTAGCCGCGGATGAGGTTCCGCAGGACGTACTGCATGATGCCGCCGTTGCGGTAGTAGTCGGCCTCACCCGGCGTGTCGATGCGGACGACCGCGTCGAAGGAGACACCGGTGTCGGTGGTGACCTTCACCGTGCGCGGGGTGGTGCCGTTGTTCAGCTCCTCCACACCGGTGAAGGAGAAGGTCTCCTCGCCGGTGAGGCCCAGGGAGGCCGCGGTGGCGCCCTCGGGGAACTGCAGGGGCAGGACGCCCATGCCGATCAGGTTCGAGCGGTGGATGCGCTCGTAGGACTCGGCGATGACGGCCTTGACGCCGAGCAGCGCGGTGCCCTTGGCCGCCCAGTCGCGGGACGAGCCGGAGCCGTACTCCTTGCCCGCCAGGATGACCAGCGGGATGCCGGCGGCCTGGTAGTTCTGGGAGGCGTCGTAGATGAAGGAGACCGGTGCGCCCTCGACGGTGAAGTCGCGGGTGAAGCCGCCCTCGGTGCCCGGCGCGATCTGGTTGCGCAGGCGGATGTTGGCGAAGGTGCCGCGGATCATGACCTCGTGGTTGCCGCGGCGGGAACCGTACGAGTTGAAGTCGCGGCGCTCGACGCCGTGCTCGGTGAGGTACTTGCCGGCCGGGGTGTCGGCCTTGATCGCACCGGCCGGGGAGATGTGGTCGGTGGTGACCGAGTCGCCCAGCTTCGCCAGCACGCGGGCGCCGGCGATGTCGGAGACCGGGGTGGTCTCCATCGTCATGCCCTCGAAGTAGGGGGGCTTGCGCACGTAGGTGGACTGCGGGTCCCACTCGAAGGTGTTGCCGGTCGGGATCGACAGCGCCTGCCACTGGGCGTCGCCCGCGAAGACGTCCTGGTAGGACTTGTTGAACATGTCCTCGCCGATGGCGTTCGCCACGACGTCGTTGACCTCGGCCTCGGACGGCCAGATGTCCTGGAGGAAGACCGGCTTGCCCTCGGTGTCGGTGCCGATGGCGTCCTTGGTGATGTCCACCTTCATGGAGCCCGCGATGGCGTACGCGACGACCAGCGGCGGGGAGGCCAGGTAGTTCATCTTGACGTCGGGGTTGATGCGGCCCTCGAAGTTGCGGTTGCCGGAGAGCACCGAGGTGACCGCGAGGTCGTGCTCGTTGATCGCCTTCGAGATCTCCTCGTCCAGAGGACCGGAGTTGCCGATGCAGGTGGTGCAGCCGTACCCGACGAGGTTGAAGCCCATCTTGTCCAGGTACGGGGTCAGGCCGGCCTTGTCGAAGTAGTCGGTGACGACCTTCGAACCGGGGGCCAGGGTGGTCTTGACCCACGGCTTGCGGGTCAGGCCCTTCTCGACCGCCTTCTTGGCCACGAGCGCGGCGGCGACCATGACGTAGGGGTTCGAGGTGTTGGTGCAGGAGGTGATCGCGGCGACGGTGACGGCGCCGTGGTCGATCTCGAAGGAGGAGCCGTCGGCCAGGGTCACCAGGGTGGGCTTGGACGGGGCGCCGTTCGGGTGGTTCGCCGGGGCGTCGGAGGCCGGGAAGGACTCCTTGCCCGCCTCGTCCACGTCGTCGACGTAGTTGCGGACGTCCTGGGCGAACTGCTGCGCGGCGTTGGCCAGGACGATGCGGTCCTGCGGGCGCTTCGGGCCGGCGATGGAGGGGACGACCGTGGAGAGGTCGAGCTCCAGCTTCTCGGAGAAGTCCGGCTCGGCGGCCGGGTCCAGCCACAGGCCCTGCTCCTTGGCGTACGCCTCGACCAGCGCGACCTGCTGGGCGTCGCGGCCCGTCAGGCGCAGGTACTTCAGCGTCTCGTCGTCGATCGGGAAGATCGCGGCGGTGGAGCCGAACTCCGGCGACATGTTGCCGATGGTGGCGCGGTTCGCGAGGGAGGTGGCGGCGACGCCCTCACCGTAGAACTCGACGAACTTGCCGACGACGCCGTGCTTGCGCAGCATCTCGGTGATGGTCAGCACCAGGTCGGTGGCGGTGGTGCCGGTCGGCAGCTCGCCGGTCAGCTTGAAGCCCACGACGCGCGGGATCAGCATGGAGACCGGCTGGCCGAGCATCGCGGCCTCGGCCTCGATGCCGCCGACGCCCCAGCCCAGCACGCCCAGGCCGTTGACCATGGTGGTGTGCGAGTCGGTGCCGACGAGGGTGTCGGGGTAGGCCTGGCCGCCCCGGACCATGACCGTGCGGGCCAGGTGCTCGATGTTGACCTGGTGGACGATGCCGGTGCCCGGGGGGACGACCTTGAACTCGTCGAAGGCGGTCTGGCCCCAGCGCAGGAACTGGTAGCGCTCCTTGTTGCGGCCGTACTCCAGCTCCACGTTCTGGGAGAACGCGTCCTTGGTGCCGAACTTGTCGGCGATGACCGAGTGGTCGATGACCAGCTCGGCCGGGGCCAGCGGGTTGATCTTGGACGGGTCGCCGCCGAGCTCCTTCACGGCCTCACGCATGGTGGCGAGGTCCACGACACAGGGAACGCCGGTGAAGTCCTGCATGATCACGCGGGCCGGCGTGAACTGGATCTCCTGGCTGGGCTGCGCCTGGGAGTCCCAGCCGCCGAGCGCCCGGATGTGGTCGGCGGTGATGTTCGCGCCGTCCTCGGTGCGGAGCAGGTTCTCCAGCAGGACCTTCAGGCTGTAGGGAAGGCGCGCGGCGCCCTCGACCTTGTCCAGCCGGAAGATCTCGTACGACTCGTCGCCCACCTGCAGCGTGCTGCGGGCGTCGAAGCTGTTCGCCGACACGACAGTCTCCTTCATGCATGATTTCGCGCGTATAACCGCAATCCTGCCGCCACGCCCTGGGGCCAATCCGCTAAGGTAGGGCTAAGTTAGGTAACCCTTATCAGCGGGGGCGGCTGCGGAACGCCTTCGGCAGATATCTCGATGTCGAGATAACTCTAGTACATGGCCGCGGCTGGTGGTCAGCACGCCTCCCTCTCGTCACGTCGCGCTGTCCGCTCCCTCGCGCCGGACGGTCCACTCTCGCCATGCCGCGCTCAACGAACGGACGAGATCCGCTGGAGCAGGGCCGCCGGGACGGTGACCGGGGCGGCCGGGGCGGAGGGGCCGCCCGAGCGCACCGGGGCGGCCGGCTCCAGCAGCGCCACGAGGGCCGACACCGCCGCCCCGGCGAGGGCCTCCGGGTGGAGGGTCACGGTGGTCACCGGGGGCCGGGCGTGCGCGTACGCCGGGTCCTCGCTGGCGCACACCAGCAGCAGGTCCGCCGGCACCGCCAGGCCGTGCCGCGCGGCGGCGGCCAGCACCTGGCGGCCGCCGGGGTCGTACAGGGAGTACACGGCGTCGGCCGCTCCCTCCGCGAAGGCCCGGTCGAAGGCGTGGCCGGGGCCGTCGTGCGGGTCGAAGCGGATCAGCAGCGGCGGCCGGCCCCGCCGCGCGCACCAGCGCTCGTACGCCTCGGTGACGGCCCGGGTGTAGTGCTCGTCGCCGAAGCCGCCGTGCAGCGCGATGCGGCCGGCGCCGGACGCCGCGAGGTGGTCGAGGACCTCACGGGTGGTCGCGGCGTGGTCGTTGTCGACCCAGACGTCGCCGGGACGCGGATCGGCGGGCCGCCCGTCGAAGACGAGCGGGATGCCCCGGGCGCGCAGGGCGCGCAGCACCGGGTCGTCGCAGGGGCTGTCGAGCAGCAGCATGCCGTCGACGGCGAGGTGGTGCCACGGGGTCCCGGCCCCGCGGTCGGCCGGGAGGGTGGTCAGGGCGTAGCCGTGGGCGTGGGCGGCGGAGGTGGCGGCGGTCAGCCAGCGGGCGAAGTAGGCGACGGCCACGAAGTTCCACGCGGCCCCGGCGAAGGTGGTCACGGCCAGGCCCAGGGTGCGGGTCCGGGGCGCGCGCGGGGCGCCGTACCCCAGGCCGGTCGCGACCTCGCGGACCCGGCGGCGGGTGCTCTCGCCGAGGCGGCCGGTGCCGTTGAGGGCGTGCGAGACCGTGGCGGTGGACACCTCCGCGGCGCGGGCGATGTCGGCGAGGGTCGGTCCGGGCGGCACGCGGGCCATCGTACGGAGTGCCGCGGGGCGCGGTGAGGGGGCGGCGCGGGCGGATCGCGGGGGCGGCTCCCCGGTGCGGATTCCGTCGCCGCGGGCGGGTTCTGGTTAAGGGGTTAATCACCCAGTGTCCTGGCCACAGCCAACGGTTTGGAGTGGTCATGACGTCTTCTGTTTCCCGGCGCGGGCTCCTCGCGGCGGCCGGTGCCGCCGGAGCGGGGGGTCTGCTCGGTGCCGGCAGCGCCTCGGCGGCGTCGGCAGGGTCGGCGGGGTCGGCGCGGGGCTCGGCGGCACTGGTGGTGCGCGGCGCGCGGGTGTTCACGGGCACCCCGGGCGGCGCGCCGGTGACGGCGGTGGCGGTCGGCCGCGACGGGCGGATCCTGGCCGCGGGCGGGGACGCCGAGGTACGCCGGCTGGCCGGCCGGGACACCGAGGTCGTCGACGCGCGCGGGGCCACCCTGATGAGCGGGATCCACGACGGGCACGTCCACCCGCTCGGGGCCGGCGACCGCTCGCTGCGGCCGTCGCTGGAGGGCGCGCTGACGACGGCGGCCCAGCTGGCGGAGATCCTCACGGGCTTCCTCGCAGACACCGGCGGCGCGGGCGCCGAGCCCGACACCTGGCTGGTGGTGGAGGACTGGAACCCGGTCGGGCTGCTGCCCGCCGGCACCCTCCCGCACCACGCGCTGCTGGACGCGCTGCCGACTCGGCGGCCGGTCGTCCTCGTCGGCGGTGACGGGCACAACCTGTGGGCCTCCCAGCGGGCCCTGGACGTCGCGGGCATCACCGCCGCCACGCCCGACCCGCCCGGCGGCCGGATCGTCAAGGGCCCGGACGGGCAGCCGAGCGGCGTACTCAAGGACGACGCGCAGGAGCTGGTGAAGCGGCACGTCCCGGCGCCCACCCGGGCCGAACTGGTCGAGGCCTGCGCGAAGGTGCTGGGACGGGCGGCGGCCTCCGGGGTGACCACGATGATGGACGCGCTCGTGGGGCGGCACGAACTGGAGCTCTACCGGGCGCTCTCCGCCGCCGGCCGGCTGCCGCAGCGGATCGTCCCGGCGATCCGGCTGGACGTGGAGCAGACGAGGGACCCGGCCGGCTCGGTGGCGTACGCGCGGGACCTGGAGCGGGAGTTCCGCGAGGTGGCGGGGCTGCGCTTCGGCACCGTGAAGGTGTTCCTCGACGGGGTCATCGAGTACCCGGCGCAGACGGCCGCGCTGCTGGAGCCGTACCTCGACGGACAGGGCCGCCCCACGGCCAACCGGGGCGAGCTGTACACCTCGGCGGCCGACTACGGGCGGCTGACCGCCGCGTTCAACGGGATCGGCTGGCAGATGCACGCCCACGGCCTGGGCGACCGGGCGGTGCGCACCGCCCTGGACGGATACGAGGCCGCGCGCCGGATCACGGGGCGGCGCGACCCCCGCAACGCGATCGCGCACCTCCAGCTCGTCCACCCCGCCGACCTGCGGCGGTTCGCCGAACTGGGGGTGGCCGCCTGCATGCAGCTCCAGTGGGCCGCCGAGGACACCTGGACGATGGAGGCGCTGCTGCCGTACATCGGGCCGGAGCGGCACCGCCGGCTGTACCCGGCACGCAGCCTCGAGCGCGCCGGCGCCCGGCTGACCGGCGGGTCCGACTGGCCGGTGGACGCGCTCCAGGTGTGGAACCAGCTCCGCACCGCGATCGACCGCCAGGGTGACTCCGGCACGGGCGCGCTCCACCCGGAGCTGGAGGCCCTGAGCCGCACCTCCGTCCTGCGGATGCACACCCTGGGTACGGCCTGGCAGCTGCGGCAGGAGGGGCTGACCGGCACGGTGGAGCGGGGCAAGGCGGCGGATCTGGTGCTGCTGGACCGGGATGTGACGCGGTGCCCGGTGGCCGACATCAGCGGGACGCGGGTGCGGATGACGCTGGTCGGCGGCCGGGTGGTGCACGACGCCGACTCGGCGGCGGGCCGGGCGGCGGCGGCCGGACTGGCACGCGCGGCGGCGGGACCGCGCCCGGCCTCGTACGCCGCGGTGCACGGAGGCCGGCACCGGGCCTGCGGCTGCACGGAGCGCTGAGGGGCGAGGGGAGGGCCTCGCGGGGGCGTCGAGGGGGCCGGGCCGCGGCCCCCTCGCCCCCCGCACCCGCAACCCGGACATAGGCCGCAGAAGGCCATCTGACGTCGAATAACACCCGTTTGGCCCTACCCAACTCGATCACCATCTCATATCTGAGATACGGTGCACCCATGGCAGACGACTACCTCGTACGCATCGGCAAGCTCATCCGTGACGCCCGGCAGCACCGTGGCTGGACACAGAGTCAGCTCGCCGACGCCCTGGGCACCAGCCAGAGTGCCGTCAACCGCATCGAGCGCGGCAACCAGAACATCAGCCTTGAGATGATCGCCCGAATCGGTGAAGCGCTCGACAGCGAGATCGTCTCCCTGGGCTACGCCGGCCCGATGCACCTGCGCGTCGTCGGCGGCCGCCGCCTCTCCGGCGCCATCGACGTCAAGACGAGCAAGAACGCGTGCGTGGCGCTGCTGTGCGCCTCACTGCTCAACAAGGGCCGCACCGTCCTGCGCCGGGTGGCCCGCATCGAAGAGGTCTACCGCCTCCTGGAGGTCCTCAACTCCATCGGCGTCCGCACCCGGTGGATCAACGACGGCGTGGACCTGGAGATCGTCCCGCCGGCCCGCCTCGACATGGACGCCATCGACGCCGACGCGGCCCGCCGCACCCGCAGCATCATCATGTTCCTGGGCCCGCTGCTGCACCGCATGGACCAGTTCCGCCTGCCGTACGCCGGCGGCTGCGACCTCGGCACCCGCACCATCGAGCCCCACATGATCGCCCTGCGCCGCTTCGGCCTGGACATCACCGCGACCGAGGGCATCTACCACGCGAAGGTCGCGGCGGGCGTCTCCCCCGGCCGTCCGATCGTCCTGACCGAGCGCGGGGACACGGTCACCGAGAACGCCCTGCTGGCCGCGGCGCGCCACGACGGCGTCACCGTCATCCGCAACGCCTCCTCGAACTACATGGTCCAGGACCTGTGCTTCTTCCTGGAGGCGCTGGGCGTGAAGGTCGAGGGCATCGGCACCACCACGCTGACCGTCCACGGCATTCCGGTCATCGACGCCGACGTCGACTACTCCCCCTCCGAGGACCCGGTCGAGGCGATGAGCCTGGTGGCGGCCGCCGTCGTCACCGAGTCGGAGCTGACGATCCGCCGGGTCCCGATCGAGTTCATGGAGATCGAGCTCGCGGTCCTGGAGGAGATGGGCCTCGACCACGACCGCTCGGCGGAGTACGTCGCGGACAACGGCCGCACCCGCCTGGTCGACCTCACGGTCCGCCCCTCCAAGCTCGAAGCCCCGATCGACAAGATCCACCCGATGCCGTTCCCGGGGCTGAACATCGACAACGTCCCGTTCTTCGCCGCCATCGCCGCGGCCGCCCAGGGCCAGACCCTGATCCACGACTGGGTGTACGACAACCGGGCCATCTACCTGACCGACCTCAACCGCCTCGGCGGCCGCCTCCAGCTCCTGGACCCCCACCGCGTCCTGGTCGAGGGCCCCACCCGCTGGCGCGCGGCGGAGATGATGTGCCCGCCGGCCCTGCGCCCGGCGGTGGTCGTGCTCCTGGCCATGATGGCCGCGGAGGGCACCTCGGTGCTGCGCAACGTCTACGTCATCAACCGCGGCTACGAGGAACTGGCGGAACGCCTCAACTCGGTGGGCGCCCAGATCGAGATCTTCCGGGACATCTGAGGCCCGCGCGTCCAGGGACGCTTGCACCCGTCGAGGCGCCTCCTGGAGCACCGGGGGATGCCGGGCAACCTGGCCCCCGCCCCCGGAGTGATCCGGGGGCGGGGGCTCCGTCATGTCCGGGAAGCCGATGACGGAAGCAGCGTCACCAGGAGTCCCAGTGGGCCTGGTAGCGGGTGCGGTAGGGCTCGATGACCGTCTCGGGGTCGAACAGCGCCTTCCGTGCCGCGACGCGGAGCCGAGCCCTGGCGGTGCGCTCCTCCAGGTTTGCCGCCTCGGACAGGGACCCCGTGAAGGCGCAGCAGTACCGCCAGATGTCGAAGGAGCGACGAACCTCCTGCGGCCGGGGGCGCCGGCCTTCCTTTTCGGCGGCGCGGAGTTCGGTGGCGGAGTACCGCAGGGTGCGGATGTCGACCCGGCGCCAGGGGCCGGTGTGCTGGATCCGGTGCCGGTCCAGCCGGTCGTGCTCCTCGCGGCGCTGACGGCCGTACGGGGTGCGTTGATCGGCGGTGTGGTGGGCGGTGCGGGACATGAAGGCCTCCAGCGCGCCCCAGGTCGTTCCTGGGTGCGCTACCGGAAACCGGAGGGGTACACCTGGTGCAGGTCCACGCCGCGAGACTAGACCTCACCGGCCCTCGTCGGGTCCCCGCGGGCGGATGAATATGACAAACCCGCTGACTCGGGCGGGACGGCGCGTCTAGGCTGCGGCGGTTTCCGTTGTTGATCCGGGGGGTCGAGCTGTGTTCCAGCGTCGGGGTGTCGCCGTGGTGGGCGTGGTGGGGGCCGTCGTGCTCCTGCTGGGCGGGTGTGAGGACGGTGCGCCGAAGAAGGGCGCGGCCGGCGGGAAGCCCGGTACGGCGCCGCCGGCGTCCGCGTCGGCCTCGGCCGGTGCCTCCGCGCCGTCGGTGATGCCGGCGGTCGTCGGGCAGAAGTCCGCCGCCGCCGAGGCGCTCGTGCGGCAGGTGGTCAGTACGCCGGTCGAGGCGCGCGGGGCGTACGCGGGCGTCACCCCGGCCAAGGACCACAGCGAGTGGGAGGTGTGCTTCCAGACGCCGGCGGCGGGCACCGCGGTCACCGCCGGCACCGCCGTCGAACTGTCCCTCGTCGCGCCCGGCACCTCCTGCCCGGACCGGGCCGGGGCGCCGGCCTCGACGGCTCCGAAGTCCCCGAAGTCCCCGGAGTCCCCGACCGTTCCGGCGCCCGCGCCGACCCCGCCCAAGCCCAAGCCCAAGCCCGCCACGGAGGGACCCACCGACGGGTCCACCGGCGGCAGCGGCGCCGAAGGCGTCTACTACAAGAGCTGCGACGCCGCGAGGGCGGCGGGGGTGGCGCCCATGCGCCGCGGCCAGCCCGGCTACCGCGAGGGCCTCGACCGGGACAAGGACGGCATCGCCTGCGACAAGTAGGCAGCGCGGCCCTGCCGGACCGCGGGGTCGATATCCGGCCGCACGACCGGCAGGGCCTCGCCCGGGACGGGCGGGCCGGACAGAATCCCCCCATCGGACGGTTTCGAGGGGGGCGGCCATGGCGGGCGGGACGGGGACCACGGCGGACGGGGTGCGGGTTCCGGGGCTCGAGGGGGTGCCGGTCCTCGGGTCGCTGTTCGACCTGAAGTCGGACTCCCTCGGCACCTATCTGCGGGCCCGGCAGCGGCACGGTGACGTCGTACGGATCAGCGCCGGGCCGCCCGGGCTGCGCGCCGAGCTGTACTGCGTGTTCTCCGCCGAGGGCGCCCAGCGGGTGCTGGCCTCCGAGGCGGCCAACTTCCGCAAGGACAACGCCTTCTACCAGGAGGTCCGGGACTCCTTCGGCAACGGCCTGCTGACCAGCCAGGACGGAGACTACGTACGCCAGCGCAGGCTGCTCCAGCCGCTGTTCACCCGCAAGCGGGTGGACGGCTACGCCGGGGCCGTCGCCGCCGAGACCGAGGGCGTCCTCGCCGCGTGGGCGCAGGCGCGGGACGGCGTCGTCGACGTCTCCGCCGAGATGACGCACCTGGCCCTGCGCGCCGTGTCCCGGATCCTGTTCGGCGCGGACGTCGATGCCACCGCCGACGTCGTGCACCGGTGCTTTCCGGTCATCACCGAGTACGTGCTGCGCCGCGGCTACTCCCCCGCCAACCTCCCGCGCACCTGGCCGACGCCGGGCAACCGGCGGGCGGCCGCCGCGATGGACGAGCTGTACGCCGTCTGCGACGGGATCGTCGCCGAGCGGCGCGGGGCGGCCCCCGGGCCCGCCGGGGGCGAGGACCTGCTGACGCTGATGGCCGGCGCGCGGAGCGCGGACGACGCGACCTTCGACGCCGCCGAACTGCGCGACCAGGTGCTCGTCTTCCTGCTGGCCGGGCACGAGACGACCGCCACCTCGCTCGCCTTCACCCTGCACCTGCTCGGCCGCCACCCCGAGGAGCAGGCCCGGGCGCGGGAGGAGGTGCTGGGCGTGCTGGACGGCGGGCGCACGCCCGGCGCCGCCGACCTGGAACGCCTCCCGTACCTCACCCAGGTGCTCAAGGAGGCCATGCGGCTCTACCCCGCCGCGCCCGTGATCGGCCGCAAGGCCGTCGCCGCCACCGAGATCGGGGGGCACGTCATTCCGGCGGGCGCCGATGTGATCCTGGCCCCCTGGGTGACGCACCGCCACCCCCGATACTGGAGCGACCCGGAGCGCTTCGACCCCGGCCGTTTCGCGCCGGAGGCCGAGGCCGGCCGGCACCGCTACGCGTGGTTCCCCTTCGGCGGCGGCCCGCGTGCCTGCATCGGGCAGCACTTCTCGATGCTGGAGTCCGTGATCGCGCTGGCGATGCTCCTGCGGGCGTACGAGTTCGAGGCCGTGGACACGCGGATCCCGGTGAGCGCCGGGATCACGCTGCGGACGCGGGGACCGGCGCGCTGCCGGATCCGCCGCGTGGAGGTTTAGGCCGTCCCTTTCGGACCGGGCCGGGCCCGCAGGTCATCATGGGCCGATGGAAGAGGAGATTCCGGTCCGGCTGTCCCCGTACGTGCGCCGCCCGCCGCGTGCGCTGCTGCCCGGCTCGCCCGCGCGGGAGCGGCTGCGGACCCGGCTCGGCCGGTTCTTCGTCGTCCGCTTCCTGACGGCCCTGCCCGACGACCTGGCCGACGCGGTGGGGGCGCTGCTCGACCCCTTCGAGCGGGTGCTGCGGCTGGCCGGCCGGCTCGCGCACGGGCCCGCGCTGCGCGGCGGCTGGGACAGCGAGGCCGGCCGGTTCGCCCTCGCGGTGTTCGGCTTCCACTGGACGCACTGGCGGGAGGAGACGGCCGGCCCGTACGGGACCCTGACGGTCGACGCCCCCGGGAAGGTCACCGTCCGCCCGCCCTGGGGCCGGGGTGATCCGGCCCGCGAGTCGTACGCCGCCCCGTGCGCGCCGCGCCGCGTCCCCCGGCTCCGGCGCCGCCGGGCGCGGGTGGACCTGGTGTTCGCGGACGGCTCCTGGCTGGCCCTGCGGACGGTGGGCCGTGCCGACGGCGCCAGGCTGCGTGAGGCGCTCGGGTAGCGGGGGCCGGGCGGACGCAGGGGCGGGGCGGACGCTGGGGCGGGGCGGGCGCAGGGGCGGGTCAGCGGTAGTCGTCGGGGTGGTCCTGCATCCAGGTGTTGATCTCGTCCCGGGTGCCGGTCAGCGTGCTCTGGTGCTTCTTCAGGTTCTCGAAGGTGCGGTCGCCGCCGAGTTCCGTGTCGAGCTTCGCGATCAGGGCGATCGGTTCCGGGAAGTGCCCGGGGCCCTTCGGGTCGGCCTTCATCGAGCGGTCGAGGCGGTGGAGTTCGTCGTAGACCCGGCCGAGGAAGTAGGCGCAGTTGCCCGGGGTGCAGGAGTCGTCCAGGGTCGCCTGGAGTCCGGCGAAGGCGTCGCGGACGCGTTCGGGCGGCGTGGAGGGCAGGCCGTTGCCGAAGTCGACGGAGGGCGGCGCGGTGGGCGTGCCGGCGGGCGCGGGCGCGCCCGTACCGCCGGTGCCGGCGGCCGGGGACGCGGCGCCGGAGCCCTGCGCGGAGGAGGCGGACGGGGCGGGAGACGGGGCCGAGGACGCCTTCGGCCCGTCACCGCCACCGCAGGAGACGGTGAACGCCGCAAGGGTGACGGTCAGTACGGTCGCGGCGGCGCCGCGCAGGCTGGATCGGAACATCGGATTTCCCCCCGGTTTGCGATGAGCCTGTGAGCCTACCGTCCGCGCTCGTCCCGGACGACGGCCGGAGTGTGGTTGCCCTGGAGCCGCTCCAGGTCGGAGGGCCGCACCTGGATCGCGCAGAGCGCGATCACCGCTCCGGCCAGCGTGAAGAGGGAGGCCGCCACGAAGGCGGCGCTCACGCCCGAGGCGAGCACCTGGTCGGCCCGGGGCTTGGGCAGCCGGCCGGTGCGCGCGAAGAGGGCCTTCTCCTGGGGGCCCGCGGTGCCGAGGAAGGCCGCCACCTGGCCCTTCGCCTCGTTGCGGCTGACCGTGCCGAAGACGGTGACCAGGATGGACAGCCCGAGCGACCCGCCGACCTGCTGCATGGAGTTGAGCAGCCCCGAGGCCGCGCCGGACTCCCGGTCGGGGACGTCGGACAGGGCCATCAGGGTCAGGGAGACGAACTGCAGTCCCATGCCGGTGCCGAACACCAGGATCGGGCCGAGGATGCTGCCCGCGTAGGTCGAGTGGACGTCGGTGAACGTCAGCCAGCCCAGCCCCGCCGCGCAGCACAGCGCGCCGGTGACCATGAAGGGCTTGGGCCCGAACTTCGGCAGCAGCTGTGAGGTCACCCCGGCCGCCAGCGCGACCATGACGCTGACCGGCAGGAAGGCCAGTCCGGCCCGCAGCGGGCTGAAGCCCAGCACGTTCTGCACGAACAGGGTCAGGAAGAAGAACATGCCGAAGATCGAGCAGGCGAGGAAGAGCATGATCCCGTACGTGCCGGCCCGGTTGCGGTCGGCGAACATGTGCAGCGGCGTGATCGGCTGGGGCGAGCGCCGCTCGTTGAGGACGAACAGCACCAGCAGGACCACGGCCGCCGCGAAGGAGCCGAGCGTGAACCCGTCGCGCCAGCCCTCCTGGGAGGCGCGGATGAAGCCGTAGACGAGCGCGACCATGCCGCCGGTGCCGAGCAGCGCGCCGGGGAAGTCGAAGTGTCCCGGGTGGCGTTGCGACTCGCGCAGGACCCTGGCCGCCAGGACGGCGATGAGCAGGGCGATCGGGACGTTCACGAAGAGCACCCAGCGCCAGTCGAGCCATTCGACGAGTACCCCGCCCGCGAGGAGCCCGATCGCGCTGCCGCCCGCGGAGACGGCGGCGAACACGCCGAAGGCGCGGTTGCGGGCCGGTCCTTCGCGGAAGGTGGTGGTGATCAGCGCGAGCGCGGTCGGGGAGGCGATGGCTCCGCCGACGCCCTGGAGGGCGCGGGCGGCCATCAGCTGGCCGGCGCTCTGGGCGAGTCCGCCGAGGAGGGAGGCCAGGCCGAAGAGCAGGATCCCGAAGACGAAGACGCGCTTCCTGCCGAGGATGTCGCCGGTGCGGCCGCCCAGCAGGAGCAGGCCGCCGAAGGTGAGTGTGTAGGCGTTGACGACCCAGGAGAGGCTCTCGGTGGAGAAGTGGAGGGCGGTCTGGATGTGTGGTAACGCGATGTTCACGATGGTGACGTCGAGCACGACCATGAGCTGGCAGGAGGCAATCACGAACAGGGCCAGCCCGTTTCCGCTCCCTCGGACCGTGCCGTCGGTCCCCGTGGTGTTCGGCAGTGCGTTCGGGTCCACTAGTCGACGCTATGCCCGGGACCCCGCGCCTACCACTCCAATGGGCTATGCCATGTGATATTGCACATGCCACACTGGGATCATGGACCACTTTCTCGGGCTCTCCGCCGACACGGCCCGCTTCACCCACGGCTCCCCCCGCGGCTTCGCTTTCGGCGACGCCGGCCGCATCCTCTGGTTCCTGCGCTCCACGGGCCCCACCGACCCCCTCGACGGCCTCTGGGTCCTCGACACCGCCACCGGCGCCGAAACCCTGCTCGCCGACCCGCGCGAGCTGTCCCCCGAGCCGGGCGGACTGCCCGTCGCCGAGCGCCGGCTGCGCGAGCGCACGCGCCTCGTCGCCGCCGGGATCGGCTCGTACGCCCTCTCCGGCAACGGCCGCCGCGCCGTCTTCCCGCTGTACGGACGGCTGTACGAGGTCGCCTGCGACGGCGCCGGGGCCCCCGCCCGGATCCCCGCCGCCGGCCCCGCCCTGGACCCGCGCCCCAACGGCGACGGCTCGCGCACCGCGTACGTCGCCGACGACGCCCTGTACGTCCACCCGGGCGGCCGCGTCAGCCCCGACGACGGGGCCCGCTGGGGCCTCGCGGAGTTCGCCGCCGCCGAGGAACTCGACCGCCCCCGGGGCCACTGGTGGTCCCCCGACGGGGTCACCCTGCTCGCCGCCCGCGTCGACGAGAGCGCCCTCCCGCGCCGCCACTTCGCCGACCCGGAACACCCGGAGCTGCCGGCCGAGGACTTCGCGTACCCCGAGGCGGGCGGCCCCAACGCCGACGTGCAGCTGTGGGTGTTCGGCCCGGGCGGCGGCCGGGTACGGCTCGACTGGGACGCCGCCGCGTACCCGTACGTCTCCGACGCGGGCTGGGAGTCGCGGACGGAGATCCTGCTGACCGTCCAGGACCGGCTCCAGCAGAACGTCCTGCTGCTGAGCGCCGACCCGGCCACCGGCCGCACCCGGGAGCTGTCCCGCACCACGCACCCCCGGTGGGTGGACCCGCTGCCCGGCACCCCGGCGCGGCTGCCCGACGGGCGGATGCTCACCGCCGCCGACGCTCCCGGCGGGACCGCGCGCGGCCTCGCCCTCGACGGGAAACCGCTCACCGGCGAGGGGATACAGGTCCGCCGCGTGGCCGGCGTCCACGAGGGCCGGCTGCTGATCGAGGCCGGGCTGCGCGACCCCGCCGAGCAGCAGGTGCTGCTGCTGGACCCCGACAGCGGGGAGCTCACCCCGCTCGCCGACGGGCCCGGGGTGCACTCCGTGTCCGCCTCGGCCGCCGGGAGCCTGCTGCTGACCCGCGCCGACGCCGACGGGATCCGGCGCACCGTACGCACCCCCGACGGCCGCGAGCTCAGCCCCGCCGACCTCGCGGCGCCGCTGCCGTACCGGGTGGAGCCGGTCCTGGAACGGGTCACCGAGCACGGCGTCCCCACCGCGCTCGTCCTGCCCCGCGGCCACGTCCCCGGCCGGCCGCTGCCGGTGCTGATGGACAGCTACGGCGGCCCCGGCTACCAGGACGTGTCCGCCGAGCCGCGCCGGTGGCAGCACCGGCAGTGGTGGGCCGACCAGGGCTTCGCCGTCGTCACCGTCGACAACCGGGGCACGCCGTACGTCTCGCCCGCCTTCACCCACGCCATGTACCGGGGCTTCTCCGAGGTCACCCTGGAGGACCAGGTCGCGGCGCTGCGGGCGCTCGGCGAACGCCACCGCGACCTCGACCTCGGCCGGGTCGGGATCCGCGGCTGGTCCTACGGCGGCTACCTGTCGGCCATGGCCGTACTGCGCCGCCCGGACGTCTTCCACGCGGCGGCCGCCGGCGCCGCGCCGACCGACTTCCGCCACTACGACACCGCGTACACCGAGCGCTACCTCGGACTCCCGCAGGAGCACCCCGAGGTGTACGAGCGCGACTCGCTGATCGCCGACGCGCCCGGGCTGACCCGGCCGCTGCTGCTGGTCACGGGCCTGGCCGACGACAACGTCCACCCCTCCCACACCCTGCGCCTGTCCCGCGCCCTCACGGACGCCGGCCGCCCGCACCAGCTGCTGGCACTGCCCGGGGTGACCCACATGACCCCGGGCGGCACCCGGGAGAAGATCATGGCGCTGGAGCTGGAGTTCTTCCGCCGCGAGCTGGGCCTGAGCAGGTGAACGGCTGAGCGGCTGAGCGGCCGCGCACGGACGAGGGGCCCCGCAGACGTCGTCGTCTCCGGGGCCCCTCCCCTTCCCGTGATCCCCCGTCAGCCACCCGGGCCCCGCTGCCTACGCCAGGTGGCACGCCACCTCTCGCGAGGCGACCGGCCGCAACAACGGCCGCTCGGTGCGGCAGATCTCCTGCGCCACGGGACAGCGCGGATGGAAGGTGCACCCCGGGGGCGGGGCGGCCGGGCTCGGCGGGTCGCCGAGCAGCACGATCCGCTCGCGCCGCCGCTCCGCCGCCGGGTCGGGCAGCGGGACGGCGGACAGCAGCGCCCGGGTGTACGGGTGCTGCGGGTCTTCGTAGAGGGACTTCTTGTCCCCGATCTCGACGATCCGGCCGAGGTACATGACCGCCACCCGGTCGCTCACCCGTTTGACGACCGAGAGGTCGTGCGCGATGAACACGTACGCCAGGCCCAGTTCCGCGCGCAGCCGCTCCATCAGGTTGACGATCTGCGCCTGGACGGAGACGTCGAGGGCGGAGACCGGCTCGTCGGCGATCACCAGCCGGGGGCTGGTGGCCAGCGAGCGGGCGATGCCGATGCGCTGCGCCTGGCCGCCGGAGAACTCGTGCGGGTAGCGGTCGATGTGCTCCGGGATCAGTCCGGTCAGCTCCATCAGTTCGGCGGCCCGGCGGCGGGCGTCCGCCGCGCTCCAGCCCTGCACCAGCAGGGGGTCGGCGATGATCCGGGCGACCGTCTGGCGGGGGTTGAGGGAGGAGTGCGGGTCCTGGAAGACCATCTGGAGGTTCCTGCGCAGCGGCCGCAGCGCCCCTTGGGAGAGCCGGCTGATGTCGCGGCCGTCGAAGGCGATGCTGCCGGAGGTGGGTTCCAGCAGCCGCACCAGCATCCGGCCGGTGGTGGACTTCCCGCAGCCGGACTCGCCGACGAGGCCGAGGGTGCGTCCGGCCTCCAGGTCGAAGGAGATCCCGTCGACGGCCCGCACGGGCGCCGCCCGGCGCCCGGTCAGCGACCGCTTGCCGGGGAAGGTCATGGTCAGGTCCCGTACGGAGAGCAGGGGGCCGGCCGGGGCCGGCTGCGCGGCCCGGTCCTGGCCGGTGGCCGGGGCGGTCATCGGGACACCTCCGGGGCGGGGGCGGAGCCAGCGAAGTGGCAGGCCGCCGAGCGGGCGGGAGAGCCGTACGGGAGCAGCGGCGGGCGCTCGCCCGTACAGCGCTCCCGCTCCGGCGGCGGGCCGGCGGCGGCCCTGGGGCAGCGCGGGGCGAAGGCGCAGCCGGGGGCCGGGTCCAGCAGGGACGGCGGGGAGCCCGGGATGGAGGGCAGCGGGACGTCGTCGGCGCTGTCGAGGCGGGGCAGGGAGTCGAGCAGGCCCCGGGTGTAGGGGTGCGCCGGGTCGGCGAACAGCTCCTCGGCGGGGGCCTGTTCGGCGGCCCGGCCGCCGTACATGACCAGCACCTCGTGGGCGACCCGGGCCACCACCCCCAGGTCGTGGGTGATCATCACGACGCCGAGGCCGCGTTCCTCCTGGAGGCGGGCGATCAGCTCGAGGATCTGCGCCTGGACGGTGACGTCGAGGGCGGTGGTGGGCTCGTCGGCGATCAGCAGCTCGGGCTCGCACGCCAGGGCCATGGCGATCATCGCGCGCTGGCGCATGCCGCCGGAGAACTGGTGCGGGTACTCCCCCGCGCGGCGGGCCGGTTCGGGGATGCCGACCTCGCCGAGCATGTCGACGGCGCGTTTGCGGGCGGCGGCCCGGCCGGCCTTGAAGTGCACCCGGACGTGCTCGGCGATCTGCTCGCCGACGGTGTAGTAGGGGTGCAGGCTGGACAGCGGGTCCTGGAAGATCATGGCCATGCGGCGGCCGCGGACCTTGGCCAGTTCCTTCTCGGGGAGACCGGTGAGCTCCTGTCCCGCGAGGGTGACGGAGCCGCTGACCTCGGCGCCGGTGCGGTGCAGGCCCATGACGGCGAGGGAGGTGACGGACTTGCCGGATCCGGATTCGCCGACGATGCCGAGGGTGCGGCCCGCTTCGACGGTGAAGCCGAGCGAGTCGACGGCGCGCACCGTCCCGCGCGGGGTGCTGAAGGTGACGCGCAGGTCGCGCACTTCGAGCAGCGGGGTGGTCATCAGTACCTCACCCTCGGGTCGACTACGGCGTACAGGAGGTCGACGGCGAGGTTCGCGACGACGATGAAGAAGGCGGCGAGCAGGGTGACCCCGAGGACGACGGGCTGGTCGGAGCTGACGAGCGCCCCGTAGAAGAGCCTGCCGATGCCGGGGAGCCCGAAGATGGACTCGGTGATCACGGCTCCGGCGAGCAGGCCTCCGAGGTCCATGCCGAAGATGGTGAGGATCGGGGTCATCCCCGAGCGCAGCCCGTGTTTGACGACGACGGTGCGTTCGGGCATGCCCTTGGCGCGGGCGGTGCGGATGTACGGCTCGGCCATCGCCTCGATCATGGAGCCCCGGCTCTGGCGGGCGTACATGGCGGCGTAGAGCAGGGCGAGCGCGGTCCAGGGCAGCAGGAGGTTGGACGCCCAGGCCAGCGGGTCGTCGGTGAGGGCCTGATAGGTGGGGTAGGGCAGGAGTCCGGCGACGCGGATGACTCCGTAGATCAGCAGGACGGAGGTGAAGTACACGGGCAGGGAGGCGGCGGCGACCGCGCCGACCATCAGGGCCTTGTCGGTGGCGGTGTCCTTGCGCAGGGCGGCGGTCACTCCGGCGCCCAGGCCCAGCAGGAGCCACAGGGCGGCCGCGCCGACGGCGAGGGAGGCGGAGACCGGGAGCCGGTCCATCAGCAGGTCCCAGACGGGCAGCGAGTTCTCGTACGAGTAGCCCAGGCACGGGAAGTCGCAGCTGACGGCGTACTGGCCGGAGCCGAGGGTGCGGCCGGTGAAGATGCCGGTGAGGAAGTCGGCGAACTGCCGCCACAGGGGCTGGTCGAGCCCCAGGTACGCGCGTACGTCGGCCAGCCGTTCGGCGCTGCAGGTCTTGCCGCAGGCGGCGGCGGCCGGGTCGCTGGGCAGGACGTAGAAGATGAGGAAGGTGACGGCGGCGATGGCGAGCAGGACGCCGGCCAGGGCGAGGAGGCGGCGCAGCAGGTAGAGGATCAACTGCGGGCTCCTCTCGGGTCGAGGATGTCGCGCAGGGCGTCGCCGAGGAGGGTGAAGGCGAGCACCGCGAGGAAGAGGAAGACGCTCGGGATGACGAAGTACATCGGGTCGGTCTCGTAGAAGGCCACGGACTCGGCGATCATCTGGCCCCAGGAGGGGGTGGGCGGTCGGACCCCGACGCCGAGGTAGCTGAGTGCCGCCTCGGTGCTGATCATGCCGGGGATGAGCAGGGTGGTGTAGGCGATGACCGGGCCGGAGACGCCCGGGAGGATGTCGCGGGTCAGGATGCGCCAGGCGCTCGCTCCGCCGACGCGGGCGGCGTCGACGTACTCGCGGTGCTTGAGGGAGAGGGTCTGGCCGCGGACGACGCGGGCGACGCCGGGCCAGCCGAAGAGCCCGATGACGGCGGTCATGAGGACGATGCGGTTGACGTCCTTGGCCACCGACAGCATCGCGATCATGAAGATCAGCGAGGGGAAGGACATGGTGAGGTCCATCAGCCGGGACAGGACCGCGTCGGTGCGGCCGCCGAAGTAGCCGGCCGCGATGCCCGCGGCGGTTCCGGCGAGGACGACGATGGCGGTGGCGGCGAAGGCGATGAGCAGGGACACCTGCGCGCCGTGGACGACGCGGGCGAAGAGGTCGCGGCCGCTGACGGGTTCGACGCCGAGCCAGTGCTCGGGACCGATCCCGCCGAGGGAGCCGAGGGGCAGGCCGCCGAGGTAGGGGTCGACGGCGGTCTTGTCGAACTCGTCGGGGGACCAGCCGCCGAGGGCGCCCAGCCAGGGGGCGGTGACGGCCATCAGGACGAAGAGGAGGACGACGCAGGCGCTGACGCGGACGGCGGGGCGGCGGCGCAGTTCCCGCCGGGCGAGCTGCCAGGGGCTGCTGCCCGGGGGGAGGCCCTCGGCGGGCGCGGCGGCGGCCGGGGCGTCGGGCGCCGGGGGTCCGGACGCCGGTGCGGTGGTGGTCATGGCGCTGTCGGTTCCCCGCCGCCTCAGCCCTGGCTCTTCGAGGGGTCCTTGAGGCCGACGGTGCCGTAGTCGATGGTGCCGGTCCAGACGGGGTGGCCGTAGGCGCCGGCGATGTTGGTGCCGACGAGCAGCGGCTTGCGCTCCAGCAGGACCGGGACGGCCGGGGCCTTCTTCATGATCTCGGCGTCGAGGTCGATCCAGGCCTGGTTGGCCTGCTTGGCGTCGGCCATGGCGTTGATCTCGTCGATCCGCTTCATGGTGGCCTCGTCGCGGAACTGGGAGTAGTTGCCCTGGTTGCCCTTGTCCTTGACGGTGCGTCCGTCGAAGACGAAGGGGATCCAGGTGG
This sequence comes from Streptomyces sp. NPDC048352, assembly GCF_040651895.1. Taxonomy (NCBI): domain Bacteria; kingdom Bacillati; phylum Actinomycetota; class Actinomycetes; order Kitasatosporales; family Streptomycetaceae; genus Streptomyces; species Streptomyces sp. NPDC048352. The sequence goes on along the minus strand of NZ_JBEZKZ010000005.1, from coordinate 59,576 downwards.
AGCCGGAGGGGTAGTCGGGGCACCAGCCGGTGAGGGTCATGTCGGGGGTGGTGGACAGGTCGCCGATGACGTCGTAGTAGGCGCCGGGGTCGACGGTGTCGATGACGACCTCGATCCCGACGCGGGACAGGCCCTGCTGGATGGCCTCGGCCTTGCCCTTGTCGCCGGTGGAGACGGCCAGGGAGACCTTCAGGCCCTCCTTGCCGGCGGCCTTCAGGAGCTCCTTGGCCTTGGCGGGGTCGCCGGACGGCGCGATCCTGAGGGTGTCGGCCTGCTTGCCGCCGGTCAGGGCCGGGGGCAGGTAGGCGGTGGCGACCTCGTTGAGGGCGGGGCCGCCGCCCGCGGTGACCACGGCCTCCTTGTCGACGGCGTACTGCATCGCCTCGCGCACCTTGGGGTCGTTGAAGGGGGCGCGGGAGTTGTTCAGGTGGAGCATCTCGGTACAGCCCTGGGACTCGGCGAGCAGGCGCGCCTTGACGTCGGGCTTGGGCAGCACCTTGGGCGCGCTCTCGGGCCGCATGTCCTGGTACTCGACGGCGGAGGCGTCGGCGCCGTCACCGGCGATGATGCGGTCGTCCACCTGCCCGCCCTTGAGGCCCATCACGACCACGAACCTGTCCGGGTAGGCCTTGCGGACGGCGTCGGTCTTCGGGTCCCAGTGCTCGTTGCGGACGAGGACGAGCTTCTTGTCCCGGTCGTACGTCTCGATCTTGTACGGGCCGGAGGAGAAGGGGCGGGCGTCGTACTGGGTGCCCTTCTCCTGGGACTGGGGGACGGGCGCGAAGGTCGGCAGGGTGGCGGTCGCGGAGAACTCGGCGACGGGCCGCTTGAGTTCGAAGACGATCGTCCGGTCGTCGGGGGTCTTGACGGAGTCGAGGTGCTGCCCCTGGAGGGGGCCCTTGTAGCCGTCGGCGCCCGCGAGGTACTGGGCGGCGTAGTCGGGGCCGCCGGTGAGGTCGGGGGCGAAGGAGCGCTCGACGTTGTACTTGACGTCCTGCGCCTTGATGGGGCTGCCGTCCTCGTACTTCAGGCCGTCCTTGAGGGTGAAGGTCCAGGTGCGGCCGCCGTTGGAGGGGGTGCCGAGGTCGGTGGCGAGGTCGGGGGCCAGTTCGCTGCCGGCCTTGCCGGGCTCGGCCTTGAAGGTGACCAGCGTGCGGTAGAGCAGCCGGGTGCCGAAGTCGATGGTGGGCAGCGTCCAGTTGCGGGCGGGGTCGAGGTGGGAGAAGTCCTGGTTGGAGAGGACGGTGAGGGTGCCGCCCTTGGCCGGGGTACCGCCGAGCACTTTCCCCTCGTTGGCGGCGGCGGGGTTGGAAGCGCCGCCGGCCGCGGGGCCCTTCTTGGTGTCGGAGCAGCCCGAGACGCCGAGTACGAGCGTGGCCACCAGGGCGGTGGCGAGGGTGAGCTGGGTGCGCTTGGTCATGGGTCACTCCAGGGAAGGGCCGCGCTTTAGGGTGTGACCGGTAACATAGTAATGTGAAATTGTACTGACAAGAGGTTGCCGCCGCCGTTATCCAGCCGTGTCCAAAAGGGGTGCCTGGAAACGGAGTTGGGCCCGGACCAGAAGGTCCGGGCCCTGGGGCGTACGGGAGCCTGCCCGGCGGCGGCGCTCCGGGTGACGCGGGGTCAGAGCCCCGAGCCGAGACCGCCCGGGGTGCGGCCCACCGGTTCGTCGCGGCCCTGGGCCCAGAGGGAGCGGACATGGCCGAGGTGGCGCTGCATGCAGGCCTCGGCGGCCTCCGCGTCGCCGGTGAGCATCAGGTCGAGCAGCTCGATGTGCTCCTCGGCGGAGGAGACCAGCTTGCCGGCCTCGTCCAGGCCCGTGAGGCCGTAGAGCCGCGAGCGCTTGCGCAGGTCGCCGACGGTCTCGACCAGGCGCTCGTTGCCCGCGAGGGCCAGCAGGCCGAGGTGGAAGCGCCGGTCGGCCTCCAGGTAGCCGATGAGGTTGTGCTCGCGGGCGCTGCTGACGATCTCCTCCGCGACGGGGCGCAGCCGCTCCAGCTGCTCCACCGTGGCGATCTTGGTGATCTTGCCGATGGTCGGGACCTCGATCATCGTGCGCAGCTCGGTGTACTGGTCGAGGTCGCGCTCGCTGACCTCGGTGATCCGGAAGCCCTTGTTGCGGACCGGTTCCACCAGGCCCTCACGGGCGAGGTCGAGCATGGCCTCGCGGACCGGGGTGGCCGAGACGCCGAGCTCGGCGGCCAGGCCGGGCGCCGAGTAGACGCTGCCCGGGCGGAGTTCGCCCGCTATCAGGGCCGCCCTGAGGGCGTGGCCGACCTGGTCGCGGAGCCGCTCCTGCGCCTTGATGAGACTGTGCTGCTTCAGGTCACCCATTGCTCTTCCTCCGAGACCCCGCACACCAGCGACGGGCAGGGGAACAGCGTACAATGTCACGTTTCGCTGCTGACCCCGGCTGCCGACCGGTAGATCGCCACCGCCACCGCCAGATCCTCCCAGGCCATGCCGACGCTCTTGAAGAGCTGTGGACGACTCGGCCGGACGGGGCGGGGATGCCGGCCCGCGACCAGGTCGGCGAGGGTGGCGCTGATATGACCGGGTCCGATCGCCCCCTCGGCCTCCGGGACCAGCAGGTCCCCCGCCTCGCGCAGTGCCGCCGCCCGCGACTCCACGTACACCGCCGCGCGTCGCACGAGGGCGGTGTCCGTCTCGCGGGCGTCCGGCTCGTGGGAGCCGACGGCGACGACCACCGCTCCCGGGGCGACCTGCCGCCCGTCGAAGAGCGGCTCGCGGGCGGTCGTGCAGCACAGGATCAGGTCGGCCCCCGCCACCTCCTCGGCGCTGCCCGTGCCGGTGCGGGCCGCGACCCCGAGGGCGTGGGCGTGCGCCGCCAGCTTCCGGGCGCCCTCGGCGCGCCGGGCGACGACCACCACCGCCGCCGCCTCCCGGACGGCCAGGGCCGCTTCGAGGTGGCCGTACGCCTGCGGGCCCGAGCCGAAGAGCAGCACCCGCAGCGGCCGTCCGGCCGGGGCCAGGTACCGCAGGGCGAGCGCGGACACCGCCGGGGTGCGCAGGGCGGTCAGGGCCGCGCCGTCGAGCAGGGCCAGCGGGCGCAGGGTGGGGCCGTCCAGCAGGAGGTAGCTGCCGGTGATCCGGGGCAGCCCGCGGGCCGGGTTGCCCGGGGCGACCCCCGCGATCTTGACCCCGGCGTACGCGGCCGTGGCGGCCGGCATCAGCAGCAGCTCGCCCCCCGGCACCGCGACGCCGGTGCGCTGCGGGCAGGCCTCCGGGTCCAGGCCGGCGCGCAGGGCGTCGGCCAGGGCGTCGGCGGCCCGCGCCGGGGTGAGCAGGCGGGCCATCTCCTCGGCGCCGAACTGCGGGAGCCCGGCTCCGGCCCCGCCGGGTGGGGCGGGCGGGGCCGTCACAGGAGGAAGCCCGCGCCGAGGGCGTCGTACGGGTCGGCGGTGAAGACGTGCTCGCCGGTGCGGTAGGCGGTCCCGGTGACCTCGGTGACTCCGTCCGCCAGGATCCTGCCGGTGAAGACGGTGCCGATCACCGACTCGTGGAGCAGGTCCTCCCCCGCGCCGAGCCGGCCGTCCTCCGCCAGCAGCGCGAGCCGCGCCGAGGTGCCGGAGCCGCAGGGCGAGCGGTCGGTCTGCCCGTCGGCGAAGACGGTGACGTTGCGCTGGTGCGGCCCGAACGGCGTGTCGGGCAGCTCCTCGTACAGGACCACCCCGTACACCCCGGAGAGCAGCGGGCCGCCGGGGTGCCAGGTCGCGGGGTGGGTGGCCAGCGCGGCCCGGATCTCCCGGCCGGCCCGTACCAGGTCGGGCAGGGCGGCCGGGGTGACCTCCAGGCCGAGGTCGCGGGCGCGGACGGAGGCGTAGCAGGCCCCGGCGTGCGCGATGTCCGCCTCCGCGATGCCCAGGGTGGTGGCCACCGGGACCTTGCGGGCGGCCACCCGGGCCGGGACGTTGCGGAAGGTGACCCCGGTGGTGCGGCCCTGGGCGCGGTGGACGGTGGCGCCGACCCGGCCGGACGGCACGTCGATGCGCACCTGGACGTCGCCGTCGTCGGGGGCCGCGACCCGCCCGGTGTCCACGGCCCAGGCGCCGAGTGCCATGGTGCCGTGGCCGCAGGCGGTGGAGTAGCCGTCCTTGTGCCAGAACAGCACCCCGAAGTGGGCCCCGTCGTCGTTCGGGGGGACCACGAACCCGCCGTACATCCCCGCGTGCCCGCGCGGCTCCTGCACCAGCAGGCGCCGTACGTCGTCCAGCGCGCCCCGGCGCGGAGCGGTCCCGGAGCCCCCGGGTCCGATGGCGGTGGCGCAGCGTTCGGCGACGGTGTCCCCGGGGACGGGGGGAAGTCCGTCCGAGACGATCCGGAAGGGCTCCCCCGCCGCGTGGTAGTCGGTGGTGCGGACGGTGGTCACAGGAGGAACCCTCCGGGGAAGGGGTCGGCCGGGTCCAGGAAGTACTGGGCCGTGCCGGTGATCCAGGCCCGGCCGGTGACGGTGGGGACGACGGCCGGGTGCCCCGCGACGGTGGTCTCCCCGACGAGCCGGCCGGTGAACTCGGTGCCGATGAAGGACTCGTTGACGAAGTCCGTGCCGAGCGGCAGCAGCCCCCGGGCGTGCAGCTGGGCCATGCGCGCGCTGGTCCCCGTACCGCAGGGCGAGCGGTCGAACCAGCCGGGGTGGATGGCCATGGCGTGCCGGGAGCGGCGGGCGTCGGAGCCGGGGGCGGCGAGGTAGACGTGCTTGATCCCGGCGATGGAGGGGTTCTCGGGGTGGACGGGGCGGTCGGGACCCGCGTTGACGGCGTCCATGACCGCGAGCCCGGCGGCGATCAGGTCCTCCTTGCGGGCCCGGTCGAAGGGGAGCCCCAGGGCGTCGAGTTCCACGAAGGCGTAGAAGTTCCCGCCGTACGCGAGGTCGTAGGTGACCGTGCCGAAGCCGGGCACCTCGGTCTTCAGGTCGAGGCCGACGCAGAACGAGGGCACGTTGGTGAGGGTGACGGCGGTGGCGGCGCCGTCCTCGACGCGCACGTCCACGCTCACCAGCCCGGCCGGGGTGTCGAGCCGGACGGTGGTGACCGGTTCGACGGCCGGGACCATGCCGGTCTCGACGAGCACCGTGGCCACCCCGATCGTGCCGTGCCCGCACATGGGCAGCAGGCCCGACACCTCGATGTAGAGCACGCCGAAGTCGGCGTCGGGCCGGGTGGGGGGCTGGAGGACGGCTCCGCTCATCGCCGCGTGGCCGCGCGGCTCGTACATGAGCAGGGTGCGGACGTGGTCCATGTGCTCCATGAAGTGGAGCCGTTTGTCGGCCATGGTGGCGCCGGGGATCACCCCGACTCCCCCGGTGATCACCCGGGTGGGCATGCCCTCGGTGTGCGAGTCCACCGCGTGGTAGACGTGGCGCGTGCGCATTCCAGCCCTCCCGGGGGTTAGTTGAGGCCTTCGGCGAGGGCCTTCTCGGTGGCCGCGCGGACGGCCGCCTCGGTCTCCCCGGTGAGCGGGAAGCGCGGCGGGCGGGTGGCGCCGCCGGGGCGTCCGGCCAGGTCCATGGAGAGCTTGATGGCCTGGACGAACTCGGTCTTGGAGTCCCAGCGCAGCAGGGAGTGCAGGGACTTGTACAGCGGCAGGGCGGCGGCGAGGTCGCCGGCGACCGCGGCCCGGTAGAGGGTGGCGCAGGCCTGCGGCAGGGCGTTGGGGTAGCCGGCGATCCAGCCGACCGCGCCGGCGAGGGCGAGTTCGAGGAGGACGTCGTCGGCGCCGATGAGCAGGTCGAGCCCGGGGGCGAGTTCGGCGATCTCGTAGGCGCGCCGGACGTCGCCGCTGAACTCCTTGACGGCGACGATGCTGCCGTCGGCGTGGAGGCGGGCGAGGAGGGAGGGGGTCAGGTCCACCTTGGTGTCGTACGGGTTGTTGTACGCGACGACCGGTAGGCCGGCCCCGGCGACCTGCGCGTAGTGGGCGCGTACGGTCTGCTCGTCGGCGCGGAAGGCGTTCGGGGGCAGGAGCAGGACGGAGCCCGCGCCGGCCTCGGCAGCCTGGTCGGCCCAGCGGCGGGCCTCGTCGCTGCCGTACGCCGCGACGCCGGGCATGACGCGGGCGCCGTCGCCGGCGGCGTCCACGGCGGTGCGGACGACCCGGGCCCGCTCCTCGTCGGTGAGGGTCTGGTACTCGCCGAGGGAGCCGTTGGGGACGACGCCGTCGCAGCCGTTGGCGAGGAGCCAGGCGACGTGTTCGGCGTAGGCGTCGTGGTCGACGCTGAGGTCCGCGCGCAGGGGCAGCGTGGTGGCGACCATGATGCCGTGCCAGGGGCGGGTGCGGGTGTCGGGGCGGGGCGCGGGGGTGGGCGCGTGGGTCATGAGGGGACTCCCTAGTGTGGTGTGTGACATTTTACTAGTGGGTGTGAGGCGGCCACAAGGGTCCGGACGGACCGGATCAGCGGCCGGAGGGGGGAAGTCCGGGATCCGGCGCGGGCGTCGGCTCCAGGCCGGCGAGGTGGCGCAGCGGGACCGGGCAGGACAGCGGACGGCGGTCGGGCGCCGGCGCCTCGCCCGCGAGGGCGGCCACGGCCGGACCGCACATCCGGCCCTGGCACCACCCCATCCCGGCCCGGGTGAGCAGTTTGACCGTACGGGCGTCCCGCGCCCCCAGCTCCGTCACGGCCTCGCGGATCCGGCCGGCCGGCACCTCCTCGCAGCGGCACACGTCGGTCTCCTCCCGCAGCCAGCCGGTCCAGTCGGAGCCGGGGCGGTGGGCCGCGCCCATGGCGTCGGCGAAGGCGCGCAGCCGGGCGCGGCGGCGGACGAGGCTGGCGGGGGCGGGCCGTCCGGCGACCGCGTGGGCGGCGATCTCCCCCTCGGTGAGGGCGAGTTCGGCGCCGCCGATGCCGCCGGTCTCGCCGGCGGACCAGATCCCGGGGACGGAGGTGCGCTGCTCCGCGTCCAGTTCCAGGGCGGCCGTGCCGTCGGGGCTGTGGCGGGTCGCACAGCCGAGGCCGGTGGCCAGCTCCAGCTGCGGCACCAGGCCGTGGCCCACGGCGAGGGCGTCGCAGGGGACGCGGCGGGCGGTGCCGGGCAGCGGGCGCCAGTCGGCACCGAGACGGGCGATGGTGACGGCCTCGATCCGGTCGCGGCCGTGGGCCTCGGTGACGGCGTGCCGGGTCAGGAGGCGGATGCCGTGGCGCAGCAGGGCGCCGCCGTACGCGGCGCCCTCGGCGAGCTTCGCCGGGTTGCGGAGCAGGGCGGAGGCGTGCGGGGCGTACGCGGTGTACGCGGCGGCCTCGACCACGGCCGGGACGGTGGCTCCGGCGGCGGCGAGGGAGCCGGCCACGGCGAGGAGGAGGGGGCCCGAGCCGGCCACGACGATGCGCCGGCCGGGAAGGACGAGGCCGCTCTTGAGCATGGCCTGGGCGCCGCCCGCGCCGACGACGCCGGGCAGGGTCCAGCCGGGGAACGGCAGTTGGCGTTCGAAGGCGCCGGTGGCCAGGAGGACGTGGCGGGCGCGGAGGGTGGCCGGCTCCTCGTCGGGGCCGTGGCCGGCCACGGCATGGAGGGTCCAGGTTCCGGAGGGGGCGGGGAGCACCGTCCAGACGTGGTGCCGGGGGAGGTAGGTGAGCCGGCCCGCCGTCCGGTGGGCGTGCAGGGCGGCTTCGCGGGTGGCGAAGGCGCGCCAGCCGTGGTGCAGGGCCTGCGGGCGGGCGGCGCCGAGGGCGGGGGCGGGGTGGCGGTAGTACTGGCCGCCGGGGCGGTCGCCGGCGTCGAGGAGGGTGACGCGCAGGCCGAGGCGGGCGGCGGTGACGGCGGCGGCGAGGCCGGCGGGGCCGGCGCCGACGACGGCGAGGTCGGCGGCTTCGCCCGCGGCGGCGGGGCCGGCGGCGTCAGACGGCGAGGTCGGCATGGCCGGTGCCTTCCTGGGTGGTGACGGAGTCCCCGGGGCGGGCGGGGACGAGGCAGGCCCGCTGGTTGGGGCGGCCGTTGACGGTGACGAGGCAGTCGTAGCAGGCGCCGATCCCGCAGAAGGCGCCGCGGGGTGCGCCGCCCCCACGGGTGGTGCGCCAGGCGAGGATCCCGGCGGCCCAGAGGACGGCGGCGACGGACTGGCCCTCCTGGGCCGGGAGTTCGCGGCCGTCGAAGGTGACGGGGAACGCGGCCGCCGGGCTGCCGCCCACCAGCTCGCGGGGGCTGCGCATCAGGGGTCTCCTCGGGGGTGCTCTGCCCGGGCCGGGCGTGGTCAGGGGGCGGCGGCCGCGCGGGCCGCGGACGGCGTCGGGCCGTCCGGGAAGCGGTCGGGGCGGAAGGGGGCGAGGGGGACCGGGGGTTCGGTGCCGGTGAGGGACGCCGCGATCAGGGCACCGGTCGCCGGGGCCAGGCCGATGCCCGCGCCTTCGTGGCCGCAGGCGTGGAAGAGGCCGGGCACCCGGGGGTCGGGGCCGATCGCCGGGAGGTGGTCGGGGAGGTAGGGGCGGAAGCCGTGGTAGGTGCGGATCACCTTGGCGTCCGCCAGCACGGGGAACAGGGTGGCCGCCTGGGCCGCCAGGCGGCGCAGGGCCTCCGGGGACAGGGTGCGGTCGAAGCCGACGCGTTCGCGGGTGGCTCCGATGAGGACGGGGCCCGAGGGGGTGCCCTCCACGACCGCCGAGGACTGGAGCGCGGCCGAGTCACTGGCCACGTCGGCGATGTAGTCGGCGGCGTACACCTTGTGGCGGACCACGCGCGGGAGGGGCTCGGTGACCAGGACGAAGCCCCGGCGCGGCAGTACGGGGAGGGCGGCGCCGGCGAGGGAGGCCACGGCGCCCGCCCAGGTGCCCGCCGCGTTGACGACCGCCGGGCTCCGCAGGGTGCGCCGGGAGGTGTGCACGCCCCGCACGGTCCCCGACTCCAGGACGAGGCCGGTGACCTCCTCGCCCAGGTGGAGCGTCGCGCCGGACGCCGACAGGAGACGGGCCGCCGCCTGGGCCGGGTGGACCTGGGCGTCCTGGGGGTAGTGGAAGCCGCCCGCCAGGCCCCGGGCGAGGTGCGGTTCCAGGTCGTGCAGGGCGTCCGGTGCCACCTCGGTGGAGAGGACCCCGGCGGCGCGCTGCCCTTCGGCGAAGTGGCGCAGGGCCTTCAGGGTGGTCTCGTCCGGGGCGACGACCAGGCCGCCCTTCGGCTCGTACTCGACCGCCTGCGGGAGTTGCGCGGCCAGGTCGCGCCAGAGGCGGACCGAGAGGAGGGCCAGGTCCAGTTCGGGGCCCGCCTCCTTGTCGGAGACGAGCAGGTTGCCCTCCCCCGCGCCGGTGGTGCCGCCCGCGACGGGTCCACGGTCCACCACCGCCACGGACAGGCCGGAGCGGCTCGCGTAGTACGCGCACGCGGCTCCGACGACGCCGGCGCCAATGATCACGACGTCCATGGTCAGTAATATGTCACATTCTTTTGAGGGTGCCTAGGGGAAGCCCGGCCGGTCCCGCCCCCCGTTCGGGTCCGGGACCGGCCGGGGGCGGATCAGCTGCGCAGCGGGCCCTCGCAGCTGTAGGAGGCGGACCCCGCGGTCTTGGTGGCCCAGATCTCCACCGGACCGAAGGAGCAGTTCATGTCGGCCAGGTTGTTGGAGGCCGCACCGGCCCGGTCGAGGATGAAGTAGTCCACCGTCTCGGACATGTCCTTGAAGTTCTGGTCGTCGCTGCGCCAGTTCTTCAGGTTCGCCGTGATCCGGCCGGTGCAGGTGAAGCGGCGCTTGCCCGGGTCGCCGTTCTCCACGCAGTCGGGGGTGTTGTACGTGGCCGTCGCGAAGGAGGACTTCACCGAGGCGAGCGCCGAGTCGCGCAGCCGCTCGTTCGGGGTGAAGACGGTGTTCGGCACGTACAGCTGGTCGACCTTGGCGATCTGGGCGTCCAGGAAGCGGTTGTAGTCGCGCTGGAGGTAGGTGTCCGCACCCGTGCGGTGGCGCCACGCGTCGTAGCCGGCGACGTCGTTGGCGCGCAGGTGGGCGTACATCTCGCGCAGCAGCGAGGGCTTCTCGGTCCACAGGAACTCGAAGAACGTGCCCGCGTAGCTGTAGAAGCGGAAGCCGTCGCCGTCGTAGGTGGCGTTCAGCAACTGCTCGACGGTCATCCGGGGGCCGCCGCCGGCGGTGTCGCTGATGATGCTCTTGACCAGGGACTTGCGGACCGCGATGCCGTTGTCGCGGGTGGCGCCGTCGAAGAACTCGGCGGTGCCCTCGTCCATGGCGGTCGTGCGGTCGCCCTCGTACCAGGGGCCCTCGCCGAAGAAGCCGGGCACGGCGAAACGGCCGTTGAGGTAGTGCGTGTACTCGTGGCGGAAGAGCTCCTCGAGGGTGAGGGAGGAGTCCTGCGGCACGCGGCGCTGGTAGGTGTAGAAGGTGGCGCCGTTCTCGATGTAGATGCCGCCGTTGTTGGTGCCGTAGCCGGTCAGGATCGGGTGGTAGTTCTCGTAGTCGGCGCGGGAGGCGTAGAGCACGATGTTGAGGGTGGTGTTCGGGTCTCCGGCGAGCGGCTGGTCGGTGCCCAGGACGCGGTGGAACTGGGTCTTGACCTGCTTGCTCGCGTAGTAGAGCTGGTCGACGGTGGCGCGGTCCAGGGCGGTGCGGACCTTGATGGCGCCGTTGTCGTAGGTGTAGGTGTACGGGAAGATCTGCTTCTCGATGTCCTCCTTGCACACCGCGTACGGCTTGCAGGCCCCGTAGACGTTCAGCCAGGAGACGACCTTCGCCCAGGGTTCGCTGCCGAACGCGGACTTGACCGGCTCCAGCATGGCGCCGAGGTCGGCAACCACCTGGTCCCTGAGGCCCTCCACCTGCCCGAAGCGGCCGTACTCGCTGAGGGTGTCGCGCACCACCCAGGCGTTGCCGGTGCCCTTGAGGTGGGTGTAGCCGACGAAGGCCTTGAAGGCGGCCCGGTACGCGGCGTCCCCCGCGACCGCCGCGTGGAAGGCCGTGTCGTCGTTGCCCGGGTAGACGCCCAGGTAGTTGGTGGAGAGCGCGGCGAGGGCGGCGCCCGCCCAGCCGGCGTCCAGGTGCGTGGCCGGGTGGGCCGGGTCCATGGTGGCCAGGACCTTCTTGATCAGGCCGAGCTGGTACTGGCGCAGGCCCGGGCCGGCGGCGTAGAGGGCCTCGCGCAGGGTGCGGGCGTTGGTGGGGGTGACGTCGAAGGTCCGCGCGGCGTTGCCGAAGTCGTCGATGGCCTTGCGTATCGCGGCGGTGGTGGGGGCGTCGGTGACGTCGATCTCGTCGCGCGAGAAGTCGTGGTAGGCGACGGCGTGCAGGTAGGTGAACATCTCCTCCAGGTGGGAGGAGTTACGGCCGTCGTGGGCGGCGGCCAGGGTGGATATGCGGCGGGAGACGGCCTGGACGTGGGCGTCGGACATGACGGGCGCCAGGCGGGCGTCCCAGGTCCAGATCAGCCCGCGCAGACAGCCGTCGGCGGTGACGGCCTGGTCGCCGAGGAAGTCGGCGAACTGCTCCGGCGTGAGGTTCCTGATCCCGTCGAGGGTGCAGGGGACGCCCCCGGCGACGCTCTTGGCGGTGGGCGCGGACCCGGGGGTCGTGCGGCTCTTCTCCGCGCGTTTGGCAGCGCGCGAGGAACCCGGGGCCTCCGCCACCGGCGCGGCGCCGGGCACCCGGCCGTCGGTGACGGCTCCTCCGCCGGGGGCCGGGGCGGGCGCCGGGACCAGCTCCTTGGCGTCGGCCAGGCGGTCGACCTCGTCGAAGGGGTTGGGCGCCGTGGCCGGCGCGGCCGGGGCGCCGGCGGAGAAGGTGGTGGCGGGGGCGCCCCGCTCGGCGGCGGCGGCCTGGGTCACGGCCTGGCCGGCGGTGGCCAGGAGGGTGACCGCGACGGCGGCGGAGAGGAGAGACGTACGCACAGCTCTGGACTGGGACACCGGGAACTCCTGTTGGGAGGGAGGTGGGGGAAGGTGCGTGAACTGCCCTGCGTCACGCGGCGTTTGACGGGGATTAACGTGCCGCGGTGTGAGCTGTAACATAGTAATGTGAAATTGCACTGACAAGACCTGTGCGCACACCAGTTCAGTACTTCTTGAGGGAGCCCCAGTGACCGACACCTCCTCCCGCCTGAACACGGGCAGCCACGACCTGCCGGTATCAGACGAGTTGTCCCGCTTCATGGCGGGGAAGTGGGCGCCCTCGCCGTCGGCGGGCACCGCGCGCGCCGCCTCGTACGCCGTCACCCCCGCCCGCCGCGCCCGGCTCTCGGCGCGGTTCCCGGGCGAGCGGCTCCTCGTACCGGCCGGCGAGCTGAAGGTGCGCACGAACGACTGCGACCACCGCTTCCGGCCGCACAGCGCCTACGCCTGGCTGACCGGGCTGACGGGCGAGGACCAGGTCGGCCACGTCCTGGTGCTGGAGCCGTCCGGGCCGCACGGCCACGAGGCGGTGCTGTACGTACGGCCCCGCTCGCCCCGGGCCGACGGCAACGAGGAGTTCTACCGCGACCGGCGCCACGGAGAGTTCTGGGTGGGCCGCCGCCCGGACCTGGCGGAGGCGGAGCGGCTGACCGGCATCCGCTGCGCCCACCTCGACGCCCTCGGGACCCCGCCGGGCCGCGACGCCGCCACCGACCCGGAGCTGGCCACCGCCCTCGCCGAGCTGCGCCTGGTCAAGGACGCCTGGGAGGTGGAGCAGCTCCAACTCGCCGTCGACCACACGGCGGCCGGCTTCGAGGACGTCGTACGGGCCCTGCCGCGCGCGCTGGCCCACCCGCGCGGGGAGCGCTGGATCGAGGGGGTGTTCGGTCTGCGCGCCCGGGCCGAGGGCAACGGCACGGGCTACGAGACGATCGCCGCGTCGGGCGCCCACGCGTGCGTGCTGCACTGGATCCGCAACGACGGCCGGCTGGACCGGGACGAACTGCTGCTGCTGGACGCGGGCGTGGAGACGGACACCCTCTACACGGCCGACATCACCCGGACGCTCCCGCTGTCGGGCCGGTTCTCCCCCGTGCAGCGGCAGGTCTACGAGCTGGTGCTGGCCGCGCAGGAGGCCGGCATGGCGGCGCTGCGGCCGGGCGCGAGCTTCCGGGACTTCCACCGGGCCGGGATGCGGGTCATCGCGGAGGGGCTCACCGAATGGGGCATCCTCAAGGACGCGCGGGGCGACCTGCACCGGCGGTACACCCTGTGCAGCAGCGGGCACATGCTGGGGCTGGACGTCCACGACTGCGCGAAGGCGCGGGCCGAGACCTACCTGGACGGGGTGCTGGAGGAGGGCCAGGTCCTGACGGTGGAGCCGGGCCTCTACCTCCAGCCGGACGACGAGACGCTCCCGGCGGAGCTGCGCGGCATCGGCGTGCGCATCGAGGACGACCTGGTCATCACGGCGGACGGCGCCCGCCTGATGTCGGGCGCCCTGCCGCGGACGGTGGCGGGCATCGAGGAGTGGATGGGCTCCCTCCTCGACACCCGCTGACGGGCGCCCCGCTAGGGCAGCACCGCGATGCCGTCCAGTTCCACCTGGGCTTCGGTGTCCCACAGGCGGACCACCCCGATCACCGCCATCGCCGGGTAGTCGCGGCCCGCAAGGCGGCGCCAGACGCGGCCCAGCTCGGCGGCGTGTACGCGGTAGGCCTCCACGTCCACCGCGTACACCGTCACCCGGGCCAGGTCGGACGGGGCCCCGCCGGCCGCCGCGAGGGCGGTCAGCAGGTTGGCCAGGGCGCGCTCGAACTGCTCGGGGAGGGTGTCGCCGACCACCTTCCCGGAGCCGTCCAGCGCGGTCTGGCCGGCCAGGAAGACGATCCGCGAGCCGGCCGCCGCCACGGCGTGGGAGAAGCCCGTGGCCGGGGACAGTTCCGGCGGGTTGAGGCGCTCCGGGCTCATCGCGCCGCCACCCCCCGGTAGAGCTCCTTGGCGATGATGGTGCGCTGCACCTCGCTCGCCCCCTCGTAGATCCTGGGCGCCCGCACCTCCCGGTACAGGTGCTCCAGCAGGTGGCCCCGGCGCAGGGCGGCCGCGCCGTGCAGCTGGACGGCGTGGTCCACCACGTACTGGGCCGTCTCCGTGGCCAGGAGCTTGGCCATGGCCGCCCGGCCGGGGACGTCGGCGGCCCCGCTGTCGTACGCGCCCGCCGCCGCATACACCAGCAGGCGGGCGGCCTCGGTGCGGGTGGCCATCTCCGCCACCCGGTGCGCGACCGCCTGGAGGTCGGCGAGCACCCCGCCGAAGGCGGTACGCCCGGCCGTGTGGGCCAGCGTCGCGTCGAGCGCGGCCCGGGCCATGCCGACAGCGAATGCGCCCACGCTCGGCCGGAAGAGGTTCAGGGTCTGCATCGCGACGCGGAACCCCTGCCCGGGCTCGCCCAGGACGTCCTCCCGGCCGACCGGCACCCCGTCGAAGGCGAGCGAGCCGATCGGGTGCGGGGAGAGCATCTCCAGGGCCTCGCCGCTGAGCCCCGGCCGGTCCGCCGGGACCAGGAAGGCCGTGATGCCCTTCGCCCCCGGCGCCTCACCCGTCCGGGCGAAGACGGTGTAGAAATCGGCTTCGGGCGCGTTGGAGATCCAGCACTTCGCTCCCTCCAGCCGCCAGCCCGGCCCGTCCTGCGCCGCCGTCAGGGCGAGCGCCGCCGCGTCGGAGCCGGCGCCCGGCTCGCTCAGTGCGAACGCCGCCACGTACCGCCCCGCCCGCACCCCCGGCAGCCACCGCTCCCGCTGGGCCGCGCTGCCCGACCGGAGCACGGGATGCGCCCCGAGCCCCTGGAGCGCCAGGGCCGTTTCCGCCTCGGTGCACCCGTAGGCGAGGGACTCCCGCAGCAGGCACAGCTCCAGCGCGCCCGAGCTGAAGACCCGCTCCAGCAGCCCCAGTTCCCCCAGTTCGGCCAGCAGGGGCCGGTTCACCCGGCCGGGCTCGCCCTTCTCGGCGAGCGGCCGCAGCCGGTCGCGCGACAGGGTGCGCAACCGGCCGCACCATTCCTCTTCTTCCGCCCCGAGCGCGAATCCGGCCATCCGAATGCCCCCAAGTCCCGTCGACACTCTTATCGCGTCCTGTTGACTGCCGTCACCATCACGATACGCTCGGAACGCAGTCCGCACGGCCGGCTCCATCCCGAAACCCGGACGTTGCAAGGGGGCGAACCCGCCTTGGAGCTCAAGCCATCCGCTCACGCCGACACCTTTGCCCGTGACCACCTGCCGCCCGCCCACGCCTGGCCGCAGCTCGTCTTCGACCTGCCCGAATTGGCCTACCCGGACCGGCTGAACTGCGGCGCCGAACTGCTCGACGCCACCATCGAGCGGTTCGGACCCGACCGGCCCGCCTTCCGCGACGGCGCGGGCGCCGTGTGGTCGTACGGGCAGCTGCGCGAACGCGTCGACGCCCTCGCCCACGCCCTCACCATCGACCTGGGCGTCGTCCCCGGCAACCGGGTGCTCCTGCGCGGGCCCACCGGCCCCTGGCTCGCCGCCTGCTGGCTGGCGGTGATGAAGGCGGGCGCGGTGGCCGTCACCGTCCTGGCCCAGCAGCGCGCCCAGGAGCTGGCGACGGTCTGCTCGATGGCCCGGGTCGGGCACGCCCTGTGCCATGTGAGCGCCCTCGACGACCTGGCCAGGGCATCGGTGCCCGGGCTGCGGATCACCCCCTACGGCGGCGGGGGCGAGGACGACCTGCTGCGGCTGGCCGAGGCGCACACCGCGCCCTACCCCGCGGTCGGGACCTCCGCCGACGACGTCGCCCTGATCGCCTTCACCTCCGGGACCACCGGGCGCCCCAAGGGCTGCATGCACTTCCACCGGGACCTCCTCGCCGTAGCCGACACCTTCTCCCGCAACGTCCTGCGCCCGCGCCCCGACGACGTGTTCGCCGGCAGTCCGCCGCTCGGGTTCACCTTCGGCCTCGGGGGGCTGGTCGTCTTCCCGCTGCGCGCCGGCGCCTGCGCGCTGCTGCTGGAGCAGGCCACGCCCCGCACCCTGCTGCCCGCGCTCGCCGAGCACCGGGTCACGGTGCTGTTCACGGCGCCCACCGCCTACCGGTCGATGCTGGACACCCTCGGCCCGTACGACACGGGGGCCTACGACCTGTCGGCGCTGCGCCGCTGCGTGTCGGCCGGCGAGAACCTGCCCGCCGCCACCTGGCAGGCCTGGTACGAGCGCACCGGGCTGCGGATCATCAACGGCATCGGCGCCACCGAGCTGCTGCACATCTTCATCTCCGCCGCCGACGAGGACATCCGGCCCGGTACCACCGGCCGGGTGGTCCCCGGCTGGCAGGCGCGGGTGGTGGACCCCTCCGGGCGGCCCGTGCCCGACAACGAGCCGGGGCTGCTGGCCGTGCGCGGTCCGGTGGGCTGCCGGTACCTGGCCGACCCCCGGCAGGACGAGTACGTACGGGGTGGCTGGAACCTGACGGGCGACACCTACGTCCGCGACCCGGAGGGGTACTTCCGCTACGTCGCCCGCGCCGACGACATGATCATCTCCTCGGGCTACAACATCGCGGGCCCGGAGGTCGAAGAGGCCCTGCTGCGCCATCCGGACGTGGTGGAGGCGGCGGTCGTCGGCCGCCCCGACGAGCGGCGGGGCCAGATCGCGGTGGCGTACACCGTCCTGCGGGAGGGAGTAGTGCTGACGGAGGAGGCGCTGCGTACCTTCATGCTGGCGGAGCTGGCCCCCCACAAGTGCCCGCGCTCCTTCGTCTTCCTCCCCTCGCTCCCCCGGACGGCGACCGGCAAACTGCAGCGGTTCCGGCTGCGCGATCTAGAGTGAACCCGTGGTCGAGCAGCACACCCCGCGGTCTTTGATCGTCACTTTCTACGGAGCCTACGGGCGGTCCTTCGAGGGGGCCGTACCGGTCTCGGCGCTGGTCCGCCTGCTGGGCGCGGCCGGTGTCGACGCGCCCTCCGTCCGCTCCTCGGTGTCCCGGCTGAAGCGACGCGCCTTCCTGGTGCCCGCGAAGGCCCGGGACGGCTCGGCGGCCTATGCGCTCTCCGACGAGGCGCGGCAGCTGCTGGAGGACGGGGACCGGCGGATCTACGGCGCCGAGCCGGTGTCGTCGGAGTGGCTGGTCGCGGTCTTCTCGGTGCCCGAGCAGGAGCGGCACAAGCGGCACCTGCTGCGCTCGCGGCTGGCCCGGCTCGGCTTCGGGGCGGTGGCCCCGGGGGTGTGGATCGCCCCGGCGCAGGTGGCACGGGAGACCGGGCACACGCTGGACCGGCTGCACCTGACGCCGTACGTGGAGCTCTTCCGCGGCGCCCACGCCGGCTTCGCCCCCACCGCCGAGGCGGTGGCCCGCTGGTGGGACCTGGCGGCGCTGGCCAAGCAGCACGAGGAGTTCCTCGACCTGCACGAGCCGGTCCTGCGCGCCCTCCAGTCGGGACCCGAGCCCACCCCCGAGGCCGCCTACCGGGCCTACCTGCTCGCCCTGGACACCTGGCGCCGGCTGCCCTACGCCGACCCGGGCCTGCCCCGCGAGCTGCTCCCGGCGGACTGGCCGGGCGACCGGGCCGCGGCGGTCTTCGCCGAGCTCCACGCCCGGCTGCGCGACACCGGCGCCCGCTTCGTGCAGCCGTAGCGGCGCGGCGCCCGTCCCCTGGAGGTGCGCCGCCGGGGTGGTGTGCGTGCTGCTCATGGTTCCTCCTCGTTCCGGTGGCCCCCACAGTTGGGGGGGCCTGCTCCTGCTCGCACTCCCAAGATCCCAGCGGCCCGTGACCCGATCCTCCCCCGCGCGGGGGGATCACCTCCCCCACGCGGGGGAGCGCACGGACCGGGCCCCCGCACGCCCGCCGCCCCCCTCCCACACGGCCGCCACGCACGGCCGCCATGCACACTCGCAGGCCGGGGCGAAAACCCGGTGCGGACCGCTTCCCGGGCCCGCCACGATGGGGCATGACATGGACCTTCAGCTCTGATCTGGCGGCCTATCTGGCCGCCGCGCGCCCCGCCGTGGCCGCGCAGCCCGTCGTCAACACCGTCCTGCTGACCGTCACCGATGCGCTGGAGCGGCGGGGCCCGCACGCCTTCGGCCCCGCCGACCCCGTCTTCGGCTGGTGGACCGGTGCCGACGGGCGCGTCGCCGGGGCCCTGCTGCGCACCCCGCCCTTCCCGCTGCTGCTCGGGGCGCTGCCCGCCGAGGCGGTCCGCGCGCTGGCCCGGGCCTTCGCCTCCGAGCCACTGCTCGCCGGGACCGGCAGCCTGAACGCCCGCCGGGCCGACGCGTCGGCGCTGGCCGGCATCTGGGGGGCGCCGGCCCGCGTCGCGGAGGAGAACCGGCTCTATGTGCTGGCCGGGAGCCTCGCCCCGGACCCGGTCCCCGAGGGCCGCGGCCGCCCCGCAGCCGAGGCGGACCTGCCGCTGCTGCTGGAGTGGGTCGGGGCGTTCAACCGGGAGTGCGCACTGCCCGGAACCGCCTCCGAAGCCGCCCTGCGCGACCGGATCTCCTACGGCGGCTGCCTGCTCTGGGAGCACGGCGGCACCCCGGTGTCCCTGGCCGGGTTCTCCCGCCCGACCGCCGGCGTCTCGCGGATCGGGCCGGTCTACACCCCGCCCGCCGAGCGGGGCCGCGGGTACGCCGCCGGGGTGACGCACGCGGCGAGCGGGGCGGCGTACGCGGCGGGCGCGGAGCGGGTGCTGCTCTTCACCGACCTGGCCAACCCCACCAGCAACGGCCTCTACCAGCGCCTGGGCTACGTCCCGGTCGAGGACCGGGTCGTGCTGGAGGGGCCGGGGGAAGGCGCTCGGCCGGAGTCGGTGACGGTGGGGAACGCCAGGCCCCGGTAGACCTGGTCGAGGACCGTCGCCGGCAGGGCGTCGGCGGTGGCCTTCCCCTCGGGCGACACGGTCAGGTCGGTCCGGATGACGAGGCGGCGCGTCAGCCCTTTCCGGTCGGGGGCTTGCGGCTGCCGGCCCGGTACGGGGCCGGCCAGGGCGCGCCCGGGCCGGCGTACCCCTGTTCGGCGGCCGCGTGCAGCGTCCAGTGCGGGTCGTACAGGTGCGGGCGGCCGAGCGCGCAGAGGTCGGCGCGTCCGGCCAGCAGCAGGGAGTTGACGTCGTCCCAGGAGGAGATCGCACCGACGGCGATGACGGGGACGCCCAGCGCGTTGCGGATCCGGTCGGCGTAGGGGGTCTGGTACGAGCGCCCGAACTCCGGGGTCTCCTCGGCGACGACCTGTCCGGTGGAGACGTCGACGGCGTCGGCGCCGTGGGCGGCGAAGGCGGCCGCGATCCGTTCGGCCTCCTCCGGGGTGGTGCCGCCGGGCGCCCAGTCGGTGGCGGAGAGCCGGACCGTCATCGGGCGCTCCTCGGGCCAGACCTCGCGGACCGCGTCGAAGACCTCCAGGGGGAAGCGCAGCCGGTTCTCCAGGGTGCCGCCGTAGGCGTCGTCGCGGTGGTTGGTGAGCGGGGAGAGGAACCCGGACAGCAGGTAGCCGTGGGCGCAGTGCAGTTCCAGCAGGTCGAAGCCGCAGTCGGCGGCCCGTAGCGCGGCCGCCGCGAAGTCGGAGCGGATCGCGGCGAGGTCGGCGGCCTCCAGGGCGCGCGGGACGGCGGACACCCCGGGCTTGTACGGCAGCGCGGAGGCGGCGACCAGGGGCCAGTTGCCGTCCGGGAGCGGTTCGTCCATGCCCTCCCACATCAGGCGCGTCGAGCCCTTGCGGCCGGAGTGGCCGAGCTGGACGCCGAGGGCGGTACCGGGCGCGCTGGTGTGGACGAAGTCGGCGATCCGCTTCCAGGCGGCCGCCTGCTCCGCGGTCCACAGGCCGGCGCAGCCGGGGGTGATCCGGCCCTCCGCGCTGACGCACACCATCTCCGTCATGACGAGCCCGGCTCCCCCGAGGGCCCGCCCGCCCAGGTGGACGAGGTGGAAGTCGCCGGGCACGCCCTCGCGGGCGGAGTACACGTCCATCGGCGAGACCACGACGCGGTTGCGCAGGGTGAGCCCGCGCAGGGTGAACGGCGTGAACATGGGCGGGGTTCCCGCCCCGGCCGCGTCCTCGGGGCAGCCGAAGTCGCGTTCCACCGCGCGGGTGAACCGCTCGTCGCGCAGCCGCAGGTTGTCGTGGGTGACCCGGCGGCTGCGGGTGAGCAGGTTGAAGGCGAACTGCCGGGCGGGCTGGTCGACGTACCCGGCGAGTTCCTCGAACCAGCGCATGCTGGCGGCCGCGGCGCGCTGGGTGCTGGCCACCGCCGGACGCCGCTCCTCCTCGTAGGCGGCCAGGGCGGAGGGGACGTCCGGCTGCCGGTCCAGGGCTTCGGCGAGGGCGAGGGCGTCCTCGACGGCGAGCTTGGTCCCGGAACCGATGGAGAAGTGCGCGGTGTGCGCCGCGTCGCCGAGCAGCACCACGTTGCCGTGCGACCAGTGCTCGTTGACGACGGTGCGGAAGCGGGTCCACGCCGAGCGGTTGCCGTGCAGCGGCCGGCCGCGCAGGGCCTCCCCGAACGTCTTGGCGCAGCGGGACACGGACTCGGCCTCGTCGCACAGGTCGAGGCCCGCGGCGCGCCACACCTCCTCGCGCATCTCCACGATCACCGTGGAGGCGTCGGCCGCGTACGGGTAGCCGTGCAGCTGCATGACGCCGTGCTCGGTCTCCGCGATCTCGAAGCGGAAGGAGTCGAGGGCGAAGTCGGCGGCGAGCCAGATGTAGCGGCAGCGCCCGGGGGTCTCGGTGGGCCGGAAGCGGGCGGCTCCGCGCGCGCGGGTGGCGCTGTGCACTCCGTCCGCGGCGACCACCAGGTCGTACGCGTTCGCCAGTTCGAAGGCGTCGGGCGCCTCGGTGCGGAAGCGCAGGCGGACTCCGAGGGCGGCGCAGCGCTCGTGCAGGATCTCCAGCAGCCGGCGCCGGCCGAGGGCGGCGAAGCCGTGGCCGCCGGAGGTCAGCAGCCGGCCCCGGTGGACGACGTCCACGTCGTCCCAGCGCACGAACTCGGCGGCGAGGGCGGCGTGCACGGCGGTGTCGGCCCGTTCGATGCCGCCGAGGGTCTCGTCCGACAGCACCACCCCGAAGCCGAACGTGTCGTCGGGCGCGTTGCGTTCCCACACCTCGACCGCGTGTCCGCGGCGGGCCAGCAGCGCGGCGGCGTAGAGCCCGCCCGGTCCGCCGCCGACGACGGCCGTCCTCATGGCGCTCGCGGACATGGGGCTACCTGCCCTTCCACTCCGGGGGCCGCTTCGCGGTGAACGCGGCGTGGAACTCTGCGTAGTCCTGGCCGTTCATCAGCAGGGCCTGGGTGTTGGCGTCCAGTTCCACGGAGGCGGTCAGGGGCATGTCCAGCTCGGCGGTGAGCAGGGCCTTGGTCTGGGCGTACGCGAGGGCGGGCCCGGCGGCGAGGTGGGCGGCCAGTTCGGCGGCCCGGGCGTCGGCCTTGCCCTCGTCGACCAGCTCGCTGAGCAGGCCGATCCGCTCGGCCTCGGCGGCGCGTACGGGCTCTCCGAGCATCAGGAGCCGGGTGGCGTGGCCGAGGCCCACGACCCGGGGCAGCAGGTAGGCGGCGCCCATGTCCCCGCCGGAGAGGCCGACGCGGGTGAAGAGGAAGGCGAAGCGGGCGGAGGGGTCGGCGATGCGGAAGTCGGCGGCGAGGGCGAGCACCGCTCCGGCGCCGGCGGCCACGCCGTGCACGGCGGCGACGACCGGGAAGGGGCATTCGCGGATCGCGCGCACCACCTGGCCGGTCATCCGGTTGAAGTCGAGGAGCTGGGCGGTGTCCATGGCGAGGGTGGCGCCGATGATCTCGTCCACGTCTCCGCCGGAGCAGAAGCCGCGCCCCTCGCCGGCCAGGACGAGGGCGCGGACGGAACGGGTCCGGGACAGTTCGGCGAGCAGATCGCGCAGGTCGGCGTAGGCGCCGAAGGTGAGCGCGTTCAGCTTCTCGGGGCGGTCGAGGGTGACGGTGGCCACGCCGTCCTGCCGGGTCACCCGCAGGTGGCGCCACCGTTCGGTCGCTGGTGTGGAACCGGTGAAGGGGCTCACACCATCGAAGTTATCACCGACTTGTGACCACCGTCAGAGAAACGCGACAAGATGCGTCCGGACGGCGGGCGCACGGGCCGGAAGTCCCCCCGGCCCGCCCACCGTGGTCCCGGGCCGCTGCGCCGGGGTGCCCTACGGACCCACGGTTCCACTTCGTATCGTTGAATACGAGATTTCCTCGCGCCGGTGCGCGCCGCCCCCGGGCGGCAGCCCGGCGCGCCTCGCCCCTCTCCCTCACGGAAGGACGGACCCCGCCGTGCACGACGCCTCCGCCTGGCGGATCGCCCTCCCGCACACGACGGCCGCCGTGCCCCTGGCCCGCGCTCTGGTCCGCACCGCGCTGACCGACGCCGAGCGGGCCCCCGACAGCGACACCGCGGAGCTGCTGACCGCCGAGCTGGTGGCCAACGCCGTCGAGCACACCGCGGGGGGAGCCCCGATCGAGCTGGTCGTGGAGCTGCGGGCGAACGGCTGCCAGGTCGAGGTCCACGACGGCGATCCCGAGCCGCCCGGTGACCTCCTCGCCCGCCCGGGCGCCGGCTTCCCCGATCCCTGGCAGGAGCACGGCCGCGGGCTGCTGCTGATCCGGACCCTCAGCTCCGCCTGCGGCCACCGGCCCACCGCGCGCGGCAAGGCCGTCTGGTTCACGCTGGCGGCGGTCCCGGCGCGGGCGACGACCGCGGAGTCCGCAGCCCCGCATGACTATGCGGGGGCCGCTCGGGAGCGACCCGTCGGCTAGGCCGTCGGCTCGGCGAGCGTCGCGACGAGCACGGCCTTGATGGTGTGCAGCCGGTTCTCCGCCTCGTCGAAGACGACGGAGTGCGCGGACTCGAACACCTCGTCCGTGACCTCCAGCGAGTCCAGTCCGTGCCGCTCGTGGACCTCCCGGGCCACCTTGGTGCCCAGGTCGTGGTAGGCGGGCAGGCAGTGCAGGAACTTCACGTCCGGGTTCCCGGTCGCGCGCAGCACGTCCATCGTGACGGCGTACGGGGCCAGGGCTTCGATCCGCTGGTCCCAGACCTCCTTGGGCTCCCCCATCGACACCCAGACGTCCGTGGCCACGAAGTCGGCCTGCGCCACGCCCTCGGCGACCTCCTCGGTCAGCGTGATCCGCGCCCCGCTGGCCGCGGCCAGCTCCCGGGCCCGCGCCACGACGGCCTCGGCGGGCCAGAACGCCTTCGGCGCGACGATGCGCACGTCCATGCCCAGCAGCGCCCCGGTCACCAGGTAGGAGTTGCCCATGTTGAAGCGGGCGTCGCCCAGATAGGCGAAGGCGGTGCGCTCCAGCGGCTTGGCGCAGTGCTCGGTCATGGTGAGCACGTCGGCGAGCATCTGGGTCGGGTGCCAGTCGTCGGTGAGTCCGTTGAAGACGGGCACGCCGGAGAAGGCGGCGAGCTCCTCGACCGCCTGCTGGCTGTCACCGCGGTACTCGATGCCGTCGAACATCCGGCCGAGCACCCGCGCCGTGTCCCGGACGGACTCCTTGTGGCCGATCTGCGAGCCGGACGGGTCGAGGTAGACGGTGTGGGCGCCCTGGTCGGCGGCGGCGACCTCGAAGGCGCAGCGGGTGCGCGTGGAGGTCTTCTCGAAGATCAGGGCGAGGTTCTTGCCCTGGAGCCGGCGCTGCTCGGCGCCGGCCTTCTTGGCCGCCTTGAGTTCGGCTGCGAGCTCGACGAGGCCGCGGAACTCGGCGGCGGTGAAGTCGAGCTCCTTGAGGAAACTGCGGCCGAAGAGGTCGGTGGCCATGGGACGCTCCAGTGTGCGCTGACAGGGGATGACTGGAAGTCTATACGATCCTCTGTATTGATATGCGGTTTCGTGGATCACATCACACGGCGTCGCGCCGCTGCGGCGGACGCATCCCGCTCACCCGGCGTCCCGCTCCACGGGGCAGCTCATGCAGCGCGGTCCGCCGCGGCCCCGCCCCAGCTCGCTGCCCGGGATCTCGATCACCTCGATGCCTTCCTTGCGCAGGTGGGTGTTGGTGGTGACGTTCCGCTCGTAGGCGACGACCACCCCCGGCTCGACGGCCAGCACGTTGCACCCGTCGTCCCACTGCTCGCGCTCGGCGGCGTGCACGTCCTGCGTGGCGGTGAGCACCCGCACCCTGTCCAGGCCGAGGGCCTCGGCGATGGCCCGGTGCATCTGCTCCGGCGGGTGGTCGCTGACCCGCAGCTCGCTCGGGCCGTCGCCCGGGCGGATCGTGTAGGAGCGCAGCATGCCGAGCCCGGCGTACTGAGTGAACGTATCTGCGTCCACCATCGTCATCACCGTGTCCAGGTGCATGAAGGCCCGCCGCTTGGGCATGTCCAGGGCCACGATGACCGTCGCCGAGCCGGCCGCGAACAGGCCCCGGGCGAGCATCTCCACCGCCTGCGGGGTGGTCCGCTCGCTCATCCCGATGAGCACCGCGCCGTTGCCGATGACCAGGACGTCCCCGCCCTCGATGGTCGAGGGGTAGTCCGCCTGGCCCTGCGACCAGTAGTGGAAGGGGCCGGAGCCGGTGAAGAGCGGGTGGTGCCGGTAGATCGCCTCGAAGTGGACGGTCTCGCGCTGGCGGGCGGGCCAGCGCATGGCGTTGATGGACACCCCGTCGTAGATCCAGGCGGAGGTGTCGCGGGTGAACAGGTGGTTGGGCAGCGGTCCCAGCAGGAAGCCGTCCATCTCCAGGGCGTGGAAGCGCACCGAGAGCGGCTCGGCGTGCCGTTCCAGGAACTCCCGCTTCGTCATGCCGCCGACCAGCGCCTCCGCGAGGGCGGCCGAGGACAGCCCGTCGAAGACCGAGCGCAGGTGGTCCGTGGCGAGCGGGCCGTACTCCTTCTCGTCGAAGACCCGGTCCAGTACGAGGTGCCGTGCCTCGGGGATGTCGAGGGCCTCCCGCAGCAGGTCGCCGAAGAGGTGGACGGCGACGCCCCGGTCGCGCAGCACGTCCGCGAAGCCGTCGTGCTCCTGGCGTGCCCGGCGCACCCACAGCACGTCGTCGAAGAGCAGGGCGTCCTTGTTGCTCGGTGTGAGCCGCTTCAGCTCCAGGTCGGGCCGGTGGAGGATGACGCGGCGCAGCCGCCCGGTCTCGGAGTCGACGTGGAATCCCATGCCGTACACGTTCCCAGACCGGGCGGCCTTTTGACCTCGAGTCGGCTTTCCCGGCTCAGCGCAGGCCGAGAAGTGCCGTCGGGGCGCCGACCACTTCCGGGGCGATCAGGCCGAGGTCCGGGGCGGTCAGGTTGGGGAGCCCGAAGTTGCCGCCGTCCGGCATGGTCAGCGGGGCGCCGACGTTCGCGCCCGGGGTGCGGGTGCGCAGGGTGCTCGCCGGGGACTCCAGGGAGCCCTCGCCGTCGGTCGCCGGCTCCCCGGCGAGGTTGGGGACCGCGGAGCTGAGCCGGGTGGCCCCGAGGTCGGCGGCGATCGGCACCATCGGCAGCAGTGGGGCCGGCAGCAGGTTCCCCGTGTGGTAGCGCGGCGCCTCCGGGGCACCGACGATCGGCACCGGGACGCCGGTGGCCAGGTGCGGGGCGGCCACACCGAGCGTGGTCTCCACGGCCTCGAGCGGGACACCCACCGGGACCGAGTCGGCTGCGGCGGGGGAGGCCGCGGCGGCCGCGGCCATACAGGTCATGAGCGCCGCAATGCTTCCGCGCGCGGTCATCTTCATAGGTGACGTTCCGTCCTTCCTGGGTCGCGGACACTCCGCTGCCCTGGATGAACGATCCCGCCGCCGCTTTCCCGGGGCTTCCGCGCGAAAGTTCCCCCATACGACCTAATTCCGGGCCGTACGGGGGCCTCCGCTTTACGGCGCGCCTTTACGCGAAGCCCCGCTCACGGGCTGCGGCTCACGCGCCGCCGCGGGCCGGTGCGGCGGGCCGCGGCGGCCCTGGGTGCGGTGCGGCCTCCGGTGCCCGGGAACCGCAACGGGCTTCACTCAGCGCTGCTTGGGGATGTTCAGCGGGCGGCCGATGTGCCAGTGCGGCTCGCTGCCGCTGTACGGGCACAGGTAGGCGATCCGCTCGTGCTGCCACGGCTGGATGCGGTTCATCTCGCTCGCGGCGTGTTCCGCGGCGGCCTCGTTCGCGAACTGCTTCTTCTCCCCGCACGCCCGGGAGCGGGTGATGCGGCGCCTGGCGGCGGCGCCCGTCCTGCTGGTGCGCTTCATCCCTCCTGCCTATCCCAGCGGGAGCCCCCCAGAAAGGCACTTCACCCGATCGAGTGATAGTCGGCCGGGCACTCTTGCCGGCGTCCCCGGGCGGGCCGGGTCAGGCCAGACGGGCGGCCAGGGCGGCGATGCGGTCCGGGCCGATGCGGCAGCAGCCGCCGATGAGGCGGGCGCCCGCCGTGCGCCAGGCCTCGACGGGCCAACGGGCGGGGACGGACGGGGCGTTCCAGGTCCCGGTGGCCGCGTCCCAGACGGAGCCGTCGTTGGGGTAGGCGACCAGCGGCTTCGCGGTGACGGAGGCGGCGGCCTCCAGAGCGGGCAACACGTCGGCGGGATCACAGCAGTTGACGCCGACCGCGATCATCTCGGGGGCGGCCGCCGCCAGGGCGAAGGCCTCCGCGAGGGGCTGGCCGGCCCGGGTACGGCCGCCCGCGACGGTGTAGCCGAGCCAGGCGCGGGCTCCCGTCCCGGCCAGGACCCGCAGCAGGGCCTCGGCCTCCTCGGTGTCCGGGACGGTCTCCAGGGCCAGCACGTCCGGGCCCGCCGCCAGCAGCGCCCCGATCCGGGGCCGGTGGAAGGCGGCCAGCTCCTCCACCGTGAGGCCGTACCGGCCGCGGTACTCCGAGCCGTCCGCGAGCACCGCCCCGTACGGGCCCACCGAGGCGGCCACCCAGACCTCGTGCCCGGCGGCCCGCGCCGCGTCCGCGGCGACCCGCACCCCGCGCTCCAGCAGGGCGGGGTGCTGCCCGACCTGGTAGCTCGCGGTGATCAGCACCTCGGCGCCGGCCTGGGCGTACGCCGTGTGCGCGGCTTCCACCTGGTCGGGGCGTTCGGCGAGCACCCGGCCCGTCCACATGCCCCCGGACAGGTCGCAGCCCTGGGCGGCGAGCTGGTTGCTCAGCCCGCCGTCCAGGAGTACGGCCCTGCGGGCGAGGGCTCCGGCGAGCGGGCCGGTCGCACGGGGCATCGCCGACCCCCTCCTAGCCGAGCTGGGACAGGACCTGGCTGGAGATCAGCTCCAGATGGTCCAGGTCGTCGAGGTCGAGGACCTGGAGGTAGACGCGCGAGGAGCCGATGGCGGCGTAGGTGCCGAGCTTCTCGACGACCTCGTCCGGAGAACCGGCGAGGCCGTTGGCCTTCAGTTCGTCCACCTCGCGCCCGATCGCGGCGGCGCGACGGGCGACCTCGGCGTCGTCCTTGCCGACGCACACCACCAGGGCGTTGGAGTAGACGAGCGCGTCCGCCTCGCGCCCGGCCTCGGCGGCGGCCTCCCTGACCCGGGCGAACTGGCGGCGGCTGTCCTCGACCGAGGCGAACGGCATGTTGAACTCGTCCGCGTACCGGGCGGCCAGGCGGGGCGTGCGCCGGGCGCCGTGGCCGCCGATGAGGACGGGCACCTTGGCCTGGGCGGGCTTGGGCAGGGCCGGTGACTTCTCCACCTGGTAGTGGACGCCTCGGTAGTCGAAGACCGCACCGGGCGCGGTGGCCCAGAGGCCGGTGACGATGGCCAGCTGCTCCTCCAGCCGGGCCATCCGCTCCGCCGGGAAGGGGATCCCGTAGGCCTTGTGCTCTTCCTCGAACCAGCCTGCGCCCAGGCCGAGTTCCACCCGGCCGCCGGACATCTGGTCGACCTGGGCCACCTGGATCGCGAGCACGCCGGGCAGCCGGAAGGTACCGGCCGTCATCAGCGTGCCCAGCCGGATCCGCTGGGTCTCGCGGGCCAGGCCCGCGAGGGTGATCCAGGCGTCGGTGGGACCCGGCAGGCCGTCGACGGAGCCCATCCGGAGGTAGTGGTCCGAGCGGAAGAACGCGTCGAAGCCGAGGTCTTCGGTGGCCTTGGCGACGGTCAGGAGGGTGTCGTAGTCGGCACCCTGCTGGGGTTCGGTGAAAATGCGGAGGTCCATGCCTCCCATCCTGCCCTCCCCGCCCCTGCCGGGTGAATCTGCGTCAACCGGGAGGTCCGCCCCCCGCCCCGCCAGTGACCAGCGCCGATGGAGATCGTTGGCTCGGACGGAGCCGGACCGCCCGGCCCGCGCGCCGGCGGCCTTGCGCCGACGCGTCCACCGCCCCCTTCCGCACCGGAGGGGCCAGGGCCGAGGAGGCCGCCATGTCCCACGAGTCCGTGCCCGAGCATCCAGGACAGACCGGACAGGCAGCACACGACCACGCACGCCAGGAGTCCCCGGACCCCGCCCAGGGCGGCGCGCCGAAGGGCCTGCTCCAGCAGATGGAGGAGCTGATGGCGGCGCTGAACGCCGACCTCTCCCAGCTCGACGCCGACCTCCAGCACTCCGCGGACCGCACTCCTCCGGCCGCGCCGGCGGCCCCGGGCGGCCCCGCGTACGAGGGCGGGCTCCGCTCCGACCACCACTCCGACCGGTCCGTCTGACCGTGCGGGGGTCCCGTCGCGCGCGGCGGGACCCCACAGCCGCATGACCGCGCCGCCGCGCCGGCGCGGTGCCGTTCGGCGGCGCACCGCTCCTCCGCCGCCGGACCGCCCGGGCACGGAGCCGCCGAGCCCCGCGCCCGCTTGCCCGGCGGGCTCAGCTCACTCCCGACGCCGATCCCCGCTCGCGCACCGACGCCATCCGGCGCAGCAGCGCCCGCACCCGGTCGCTCGACTCGTCCGCCGCGTCGATCGACTCTATGCACTGCCAGTACAGACCCTCGTCGTCCGTCGCGCAGGCCACCCCGACGAGCGCTATGCCGACTTCGCCGAGCAGCTCCTGGAGCCCGAGGAGCGCCTGCCGTACGTCGGCCACGCCGGTCAGCTGCACCGCTCTCGGCGGCTGTTCGGGCGGTCTGCCCTCGGCGTACAGGGCCGCGCGGTCGATGACCCCGCAGCCTCTGCCGCCGGCTTCTCCCAGTCCCCCCGCCTCCGCTCTCAGCTCCGGCGGCCCGGTGACCGCCAGCCAGCTCCCGATGCCGTGCGCGAGCGCCTGGGCCTGCCAGGCCTCGCCCACGATGTCCCATGCCGCCCCGCTCCGTGCCAGCGCGTGCCGGCCGGCCGCGATGAGCCGTACCGCATCCATATGCCGTCCCCCGTCCGCACGACATCCCGCCGTTCTCCACTACCCAGAGTGAAGGCAACGAGCCAGTAAAGCCAGGGGTATTCGGAAATCTGTGGACACAAACATGGTTGTGGACGACGCCATCACTCCGAAGAGTGACGATCTGGTGTCGAAGTGCCGGTTACCGGGAAGCGGTGCTCGTTCCTCTCGATCTTCGCCGCCAGCGCATCCAGCACATCCACCCCGAGAACCTCACAGAACTGCAGGAGATACGCCATCACGTCGGCCACCTCGTCCGCCACCCTCTGTGCGCTTTCCGGCTTTTCCATGACCGCCGCCGACTGTTCCGGTGTCAGCCACTGGAAGATCTCGACCAGTTCGGAGGCCTCCACGCTCAGGGCCACGGCCAGGTTCTTGGGCGTGTGGTACGGGGCCCAGTCCCGGGCTGCGGCGAAATCGGCCAGCCGTCGCTGGAGCCGGTAGAGCCGTTCGCCGTCCGGCTGAGCGGGACCGTGGCCCGCGGGTGCAGCGTTCATGGGGACAGGTCTACCACCGAGACGCCGGGGAGAGCCCGCCCGGTTCCCGCGGTGTCCTCGCCGACCGATGCCACCAGCCGGATGTGGCCGCGCCCGCCGGACAGCAGGGCCAGCCGCAGCAGCTCGGCCGCCTGCCGCCGGTCCAGGCCGCGGTCGAGGCCGTCGGCGAGCACGGTGAGGGCCTGGCGGGCGGAAAGCAGTTCGGCGGCCGGGTCCACGGCCAGCACCCCGGGCCCGGTGAGCAGGACGAGTGCCAGTGCCAGGAAGCGCAGTTCGCCCGCGCCGAGCCGGCCGAGGCCGGTGGCGGGGCGGGCGGGGCCCCGGTCGAGCACGGCCGTCACGAGCCCGGTGCCGTCGGCGGCCGCCCGTACATCCAGTCCCGCCACCGGCCCGGCGCACCCGGCCCGTGCCGCGCCGGCCAGCAGCGCGTGGCGGGTGCCGCACTCGTGCCGGGTCCGGCGGAGCACGTCGGCGAGGTTGCCGCAGTCGGTCCGCAGCCGGCCTTCCCCGGGCAGGACGGGCTCCCGCATGCGGCCGGGGCGCGGATCGCAGGGGAACACCGAGCGCAGTGCGACCACCACCTGCTCGGCGGCGGCCAGGACCCGGCGCTGCCCCGCGGTGGACCCGGCGACGCGCAGCGGCAGCAGGACGGTGCCGAGCCGGTCGTCGGGCAGCGCGGCGCGGGTCCGGCCGACGGTGCCGCCGGTGAACCAGGCGGCCTCGACGGTGCGTCGGCGCGGGTCGCGCAGGGCGGTGGCGAGCAGGATCCGGCCGTCCTGGGAGAGCCGTTCGCCGGCGATGCGCAGCACGGGCTCGGCCTGGACCGCGAGGTCGAGCCGGACGGGGCCGGCCGGGCCGTCCACCGTGCAGCCGATGTGGAAGCCGCGCCGCCCGCCGCGGTCGGGGAGGGCCCGCTCGGGCACCCGGGACACGGGGTCGGGGAAGACCTCGCCCAGGGTGGCCCCGGAGGCGAGGGCGGCCAGGGCCTCGTAAGCGGCCAGGGCCTGGGACTTGCCGCTGCCGCTGGGGCCGGTGAAGAGCGTCACGGGGCCCAGCGGGAACACCGCCGCCCGGTGCGCCCCGAAGGCGGACAGCCGCAACTCGGTGACGGCGGGCCGGACCGGACCGGCCTCGGTCCCGGAGGGGGTGGCGGCGCCGGCAGTCGGCGGCGTACCGGGAGCGGCTCCGCCGGCGGAGGCGCCCTCCGACGTGGCCCCGGACACCGGAGCGCAACCCGGCGCCGGCGCGGGCTCGGCGGCCTCCGGCGGCTCCGCGGCTCGGGCGGGTTCCGCGGCTCCGGCGGCGGGCTCGGCGGGCTCCGGGGCTCCGGCGACGGGCTCGGCGGGCTCGGGCGGCTCCGCAGCTCGGGCGGGTTCCGGGGCTCCGGCGGGCTCGGCAGGTTCCGGGGGCTCCGGGGCTCCGGCGGGCTCGGCCGGTTCCGGGGGCTCCGGGGCTCCGGCGGGCTCGGCCGGGTCCGCGGCTCCGGCCAGGTCCGGTAACGGGGTGTCAGCAGCGGCCGTGCGGGGGTGCGGTGCGTCGGCGGGGGCGGCGGGTGGGCCGGGCCTCACCGCGTCCAGGGTGGCGTCCATGGCCGGACGGTACGGTCCGCCGGGGGCGACGGGCGCCCGCCGAACCGTTCCGCCGCCGCGACCTTCCTACGATCGGGGGACGGCTGCCGCCGCGATCCCCTCGACCTCGGTGCCGACCGGCGCCAGCAGGAAGACGTTGCGGTCGACCCGGTGCATGCCGCTGCCCAGGCCGAAGACCACGCCGCTGCTGAAGTCGAGGATGCGCTTGGCCACTTCGCTGTCCGCGCCGGTGAGGTCCAGCAGTACGGGGATCTGCGCGATCAGGTACTCCGCCACCTCCCGCGCGTCGGCGAAGATCTGAACCCGGATCACCACGAAGCGCCGCTGTTCCGCCGCGGCCGCCCCGGGGGCCTTGGGGATGGTGCGGTGGTCCACCCGGGAGGGCCATTCGTTGCGACTGCGCAGGGGTACCACCTGCGCGAGTCCCTCCCACTGCTCGTCGGTGACGTCGTACCTGCTCACCGGGCCGCCTCGGCCGTGCGCTTCATGTGCATCCCCCTATCCTCTCGTGTTTCACCCGTTCAGCCCAACACCGACACGGAGCACGTAGGGTCGCCGCCATGACCAATGGCGACGAGGTCCGCACGTTACGCGACACCGAGGGCGCCGGTCCCGCCCGGCACGCCGCGCCCGGGCGCGGTGGGCGGCTCCCGCACCCCCGGCAGCGCGAGGACGCCATCCGCAACCGCGTGCAGATCCTCGCGGCCGCCGAGCAGTTGTTCACCGAGCGGGACCCCCGCGGCGTGACGATGGACCACATAGCCAAGGCGGCCGGCGTGGGGCGGGCCACGCTCTACCGGCGCTTCCCCGATCCCGCCTCCGTGGCCGCCGCCCTCCTGGAGGAGCACGAGCGGATCCTGCGGGGGCGCCTCGCCTTCGGCCCGCCCCCGCTGGGGCCCGGCGCTCCCCCGGCGCAGCGGCTGGCGGCGTTCTACTCGGCGGCCCTGGAGCACCTGGAGCGACACCTTCCGCTGGCGCTGGTCACCGGGCCCGGCCCGGCCCGCTTCACGTGCGGCATGTACCGCCACTGGCGCGAGCACGTCCGCGTCGTGTTGGTGGAGGCCGGCGCCGCCGATCCCGACGTCAGCGTGGACGCCCTGCTGAGCCCGCTGTCCCCGGAGGTCTACCAGTTCCAGCGGCACACCCTCGGCTTCGCGCCCGCACGGATCGCCGAGACGCTGGGCCGGCTGGCCCGCGGGGTACTCCCCGACCGGCAGATCGGTTAGGTTAGGGTTACCTAAGTCGCTTCGCCGAGGGAGAGATCCGCATGCGCCTGACCGGTGCCCCCGCCGCCCCGCCCGCCGCGCCCACCGGGGCCGAACGGGTCCGCTCCGTCCTGGCCGCCGCGCACTCGATGACGGTGGTGATCGACGGGGTGCGCCACGAGGTCCGCGACCTCGAGGGCGGCGACGTGCTCGGCCGGCTGCACCTCCACCCCGCCGCGCCCGCCGCCGGTGACCCCGACCCGCTGCCGGGCGGTGCCGCGCCCGCCGTCCGGCTGGAGTTCACCGACGTCGCCCCGACGCCCGTACGCGACCGGGTGCGCGCCCGCGTCACCGTCCTGGGCCGGCTGCTGACGCCCTGGGCCGGCGAGGGTTCCGCCCCGGGGGCCACCGCCTGCGTGGAGTACGGCCGGGCGGTCCTGGAGACCGCGCGGGGGACCTCGTACATCGGGCTGGAGGAACTGGACGGGGCCCGGCCCGACCCGCTGGCCCCGTACGAGGCGGGCATGCTCACCCACCTCCTGGACGACCACCCCGAGCTGGTGACCCTGCTGCTGCGGCTGGTGCGCCCCCTGCCCTCGGCCGCCGTCGTCCGCGCGCTGCCGCTGGCCCTGGACCGGTACGGGATCACCCTGCGCCTGGAGGAGCGCGCCGGCCACCGCGACGTGCGGCTGCCCTTCCCCTCCGTCCTCGACGAGGCCGGCCAGGCGGGCGTCCAGATCCAGGCCCTGCTCAGCGCGGCCCGGCGGCGCTCGCACCGCAACTCGCTCCCCGCCTGAGGACCGCTCGAGCCCGCCGGTGAACCGGAATACCGTCCGCCAGTCCTCTCGTTGCGCCGTACATGAAGGCAATCACCTACAGCGGCTACGGAACCCCCGCCTCCTTACGGCTCGTTGAGGTACCCGAACCCAGGGTCGGTCCGGGAGAGGTCCTCATCCGGGTCAAGGCCGCCGGGGTCAACCCGGTGGACTGGAAGCTCGCGGCCGGGTTCCTCGGCCACGTCCTCGAGGTCCGCCACCCCGTCATCCCCGGCTGGGACGTCTCCGGCGTCGTCGAGGCCGTCGGGCCCGACACCGACGACTACGCCGTGGGCGACGAGGTCTACGGCTACGTCCGCAAGGAGTGGGTGCAGCTGGGCACGTACGCCGAGCTGGTCTCCGCCCCCGTCCGCACCCTCGCCCGCAAGCCCCGCACGCTGACCTTCGAGGAGGCCGCGGGCCTGCCCCTCGCCGGGCTCACCTCCTATCAGGCGGTCACCCGCGCCGGCGTCACGGCCGGCCAGACCGTCGTCATCCACTCGGCGGCCGGCGGCGTCGGCTCGCTGGGCGTGCAGATCGCGGTCTCCCTCGGCGCCCGGGTCATCGGCACGGCGGGCGCCCACCACCACGCCTACCTGCGCGCCCTGGGCGCGGAACCGGTCGCCTACGGGGACGGCGTGGAGGACCGGATCCGCGCCCTGGCCCCCGGAGGGGCGGACGTGGGGCTCGACTTCCACGGCGAGGGCGGGGTCGAGCTGCTCCAGTCGGTCGTCCGGCCGGGCGGTCCGGTGATCTCCGTCGCCGACAACGACGCCGGGGCCAAGGGCGCCCGGCACATCTGGGCGCGGGCCTCCAGCGCCGACCTCACCGCTCTCGGGGAGCTCGCCGACGCGGGCCGGCTCGCCGTCCGGGTCGGGCACGTGCTGCCGCTGGAGGAGGCCGCCGAGGCGTGGGCCCTGAGCGCCGCCGGCCGGACCCGGGGGAAGATCGTCCTCACGGTCTGACCCGGGCGCGCGGCGGTCCGGCACGCGTACGCGGGCCCCGGGGGCCCGCGTACGTGCTCGCCCCTACCGGGTGTACCGGTTGGCGGGGCGCGGAAGGCCGTAGTTCTCGCGCAGGGTGCGTCCCGCGTACCCGGTGCGGAAGAGGCCGCGCGCCTGGAGGATCGGTACGACCTGGTCGACGAAGTCGGTGAGGCCGGTGGGAAGGACGGGCGGCATGATGTTGAAGCCGTCGGCGGCGCCCCGGGTGAACCACTCCTCCAGCTGGTCGGCGATCTGCTCGGGGGTGCCGGCGAAGACGCGGTGGCCGCGGCCGGCGCCGAGACGGGCGATCAGTTCGCGCAGGGTCAGGCCGTCGCGGCGGGCGATCTCGGCGACGAGCGTGAAGCGGCTCTTGTTGCCGTTGATGTCCCGCTCCTCGGGGAGGTCGGGCAGCGGGCCGTCGAGGTCGGCGCCGGAGAGGTCGGTGCCGAGCATCCCGGAGAGCTGGGCGAGCCCGTACTCGGGGACCTGGAGGTCGGTGAGCTCCTGCTCCAGGGCCTTCGCCTCGGCCTCGGTGGAGCCGATGAGGGGGGCGATGCCGGGCAGGACGAGCAGGTCGTCCTCGGTGCGGCCGTGGCGGGCCAGGCGTGACTTGAGGTCCTTGTAGAAGGTCTGGCCGTCGGCGAGGGTCTGCTGGGCGGTGAAGACGGCCTCGGCGTACCGGGCCGCGAACTCCTTGCCGGCCTCGGAGGATCCGGCCTGCACGAGCAGCGGGTGGCCCTGCGGGGAGCGGGGCACGTTGAGCGGTCCGGCGACGGCGAAGTGCTCGCCGCGGTGCGCGGCGGGGTGGAGCCTGTCGGTGTCGGCGTAGATGCCGCGCTCCTTGTCGAGGACGATCGCGTCGTCCTCCCAGCTGTCCCAGAGCTTGGTGGCGACGTCGAGGAACTCGTGGGCGCGCTCGTAGCGCAGGCCGTGCTCCAGGTGTTCGTCGCGGTTGAAGTTGCGGGCCTCGTCGACGGTGGAGGAGGTGACGATGTTCCAGCCGGCGCGACCGCCGCTGATGTGGTCGAGGGAGGCGAACGCGCGGGCGAGGTGGTAGGGCTCGTTGAAGGTGGTGGAGGCGGTGGCGATCAGGCCGATGTGCTCGGTGACGGCGGCGATGGCGGAGAGCAGGGTGAGCGGCTCGAACCCGCCGAGGGCGTTGTGGCGGGCCTTGCCCCAGAGGGCCAGGCCGTCCGCGAAGAAGATCGAGTCCAGCCGTCCGCGTTCGGCGGTGCGGGCCAGCTCCTGGAAGTAGCGCACGTCGGTGATGCGCTCGGGGCTGCCGGCCGGGTGCCGCCAGGCGGCGTCGTGGTGGCCGGCGTTCATCAGGAAGGCGTTGAGGTGGAGGGTGCGGGGTGCGGGCATGTTCGTTCCCTGGGTCGGGCGGGCGGGACGGGGGGCCTGGCGGGCCCGGCGGTCAGGCGGTCAGGCGGGGACGCGCCAGAGGCTGAGGCGGCGTTCGACCGTGACCAGCAGCTGGTTGAAGGCCACGCCGATCGCCGAGATCGTGACGATCCCCGCGTACATCTGCGGAATGGCGAAGTTGAACTGCGAGGCGTTGATCAAGTACCCGAGCCCCGCCTTGGCGCCGACCATCTCGGCGGCCACCAGGACCAGGATCGAGACCGCTCCCGCGAGCCGGATGCCGGTGAAGACCGCGGGGACGGAGGCCGGGAGGATCACCTTCTGGAAGAGCCGGGGCGTGGAGAGGTCCATCGACCGGGCCAGCCGGATCAGGGTGGGGTCGGCGTTCCCGACGGCGCTGATGGTGTTCAGCAGGACGGGCCAGACGCAGGCGTAGACGACGATCGACACCTTCGAGGTCTCCCCGATGCCGAGGAGCAGGACGAAGACGGGGAGCAGGGCGAGGGCCGCCGTGTTGCGGAACAGTTCCAACAGCGGGCCGAGGAACGCGGCGACGGGCCGGTACCAGCCGATCAGCAGGCCGAGCGGGACCGCCACCGCAACGGCGATGGCGAAGCCGCCGAAGGAGCGGGTGAGGCTGGCCCGGGTGTGCTCGCCCAGCTGCCCGTCGCCGAGCAGCTCCCACCAGGCCCGGGCCACCTCGCTGACCGGGGGCAGGAAGGTGGCGTCGACCAGGCCGAGGCGCGGTGCGGTCTCCCACAGCGCGAGCAGGACGAGGACGGCGGCCGAGCGGAGCAGGCCGGCCCGCAGCCACCGCAGGACGGCCCGGGCCCGGGCCGGTCGGCGCGGGGGCGCCGCCGGGGCGGGGGCCTCGGCCGCCGGGACCTCGGCCGCGGGGGCCGGCGGGGCCGGTGCCGGGCGCACGGGTTCCCGTACGTCCGGCCCGGGCCGGGTCGGGGCGGGGGTGTGGGTGCTCATGCGGCGGCCTCTTCCTTCTCCAGTTGCTGGGCGCGGGCCACCTCGTCGTGGAGCAGGCTCCAGATCTCGTGGCGGTAGCGGGCGAACTCCGGGCTGGAGCGCGGGTCCTCGCCGGTGGACGCGGCGGGCCGGTCGCCGAGGGAGACCGGGACGACCTCCTTGACGCGGCCGGGGCGGGAGGTGATGACGGCCACCCGCTGCCCGAGGTAGACGGCCTCCTCGATGCCGTGCGTGATGAACACGACCGTCTTGCCGGTGCGCTGCCAGATGCGCCGCAGCTCGTCCTGGAGGGACTCGCGGGTCTGCGCGTCCAGCGCGGCGAAGGGCTCGTCCATCAGCAGCACGTCCGGGTCGTACGCCAGCGACCGGGCGATCGCGACCCGCTGGCGCATGCCGCCGGAGAGCTCGTGGGGGTGGCGGTCCTCGAACCCGCCGAGACCGACCAGGTCGAGGAACTCCCGGGCGCGCTCGGCGCGTTGGCGGCGGGGGACGCCGGTGGCCTCCAGGCCGAACTCGACGTTGCCAAGCGCGGTGCGCCAGGGCAGCAGGGCGTACTGCTGGAAGACGGTGCCCCGGTCCGGTCCGGGACCGGTGACGGGCGCGCCGTCGAGCAGGACGCGTCCGGAGGTGGGGCGGGTCAGCCCGCCGAGGAGGTCGAGGAGGGTCGACTTGCCGCAGCCGCTGGGGCCCACGACGACCAGGAACTCGCCGGAGCCGATCTCCAGGTCGATGCCGTCGAGAGCGGTGAACTCGGCACCTTTCCCACCCCCCTTGACCGGGAACGTCTTGGTCACCGACTCGAACACGATCTTGGCCATGCCGGTTCAGCCCTTCCCCTGGCCGTTGAACTCGTTGGTGTACAGGTCAGCGGCCTTGAGCCGGCCGGGTTTGACCTCGCCGCGCTCGCCGAGCCAGTCCAGCCACAGCTGGAACTCCTTGTCCTCGATGCGCCCGTACTGCCCGGCGACGCCGTAGGAGCGCCAGTAGCGGAGGGTGGCGGTGTCCTCGTTGCGGCCGCGCTTCTTGACGATCTCGGTCTGACGGGCGACGACCTCCTCGTGCGGGGTGGTGCGCGACCATTCGATGGCCTTGCCGACCCCGGTCACGAAGGTGCGGACGGTGTCCGGGTTCTCCTTCACGAACTGCTTCGTCATCACGTACGAGCCGGCGCTGAACGCGCCGAGCAGGTCGAAGTCGCTGAACAGCGGCCTGATTCCGCCGGCCGCGAGGGCCTTGTCGCGCAGGACGCCGCCCAGCACGCCGACGTCGATCTGCTTCTGCCGCAGCACCTGCTCGGTGTTGACGGGCGGTACGACCAGCGCCTCGACCCTGGCGGCGTCGGCCTTGGAGATGCCGTTGCGGCTCAGGTAGATGTCCAGGAGGGCCTGGGCGTGCGCGCCCAGGGTGTTCATGCCGACCTTCTTGCCGAGGAGGTCGCGGGCGGAACGGAGGGGGCTGTCCTCCAGGACGTAGTAGCCGCTGTAGGCATCCCGGTCGACGCCGTAGTAGGAGATGACGGAGGTGATCGGGGCGTTGCCCGCGGCGAGTTTGACGATCGCGCCGTTGAAGGCCCCGCCGAAGTGGATCTGGCCGGTGGCGGCGGACTGGATGTCCTGGGGTCCGCTGATGGTGTTGCCGACCCATTCCAGCCGGAGGTCCCCGAGGTAGCCGAGGTCGGCGGCCAGCTCGGGGAGCGTGACGGCGCCGACGTTGCCCTGGTACTTGAGGGTGGTGACCTGGCCCCCGGAGCGGCGGCCGCCTCCGGTGGCGGTGGCCGTGCCGCAGCTCACGGCGGCCGCCGAGATGCCGAGCAGGGTGAGGAACTGGCGCCGGGAGCGGGTGGTCGTGACGGGTGCTGCGGGCATGGCGTGGTCCTTGCGGTTACGGGGTCGGGGTAAGGGCGGCGGCCGGGCGCAGGGCCCCGGCGAACTCGTCGACGGCCTGGAAGAGGTCGAGCTCGGCTTCGGGCCGCAGCCGGTCGGGGCCGGCTCCGCGTTCGACCGAGGAGTCGAGGACGAACCGCCCGGCGGTGACGTGCCGGGCGCCGAGGGCGGCGAGGACCGGGCGCAGGGCGTAGTCGAGGGTCAGCACGTGGGCGAGGCTGCCGCCGGTGGCGAGGGGCAGGATCGTCTTCCCGGCCAGGCCGTCCTGCGGGAGCAGGTCGAGGAAGGCCTTGAGCAGCCCGGTGTACGAGGCCTTGTAGACCGGGGTCGCGATGACCAGGCCGTCGGCTTCGGCGACGGCTTCCAGGGCGCGCCGGATCTCCGGCTCCCCGCGCCGGGCGGAGAGCAGGTCGGCGGCGGGCAGGGTGCGTACGGGGAGGCGGGCGGTCTCGAACCCGGCGTGCGACAGGCGCCGCAGCACGTGCTCGGCGACGACGTCGGTGCGGGAGTGGGCGGAGGGGCTGCCGGTGAGGGCGAGGAGCTTGGGCACGGGGTGCTCCGTTCTGGCGGTCAGGCGGTGGTCGTGGAGGCTCCGGACGGGATGCCGAAGGAGGGGTCCGGGACGGACTCCGGGCTGATCAGCCGGGACGGCACCCCGTCGGGGCCGACCGGGACCTCGCCGTCGACGGTGACCCGGCGCAGGGTGCGCTCGTGGTCGTCGGAGTCGTCGACGCCGTAGTGCTGGGTGGCGCGGTTGTCCCAGATCGCGACGTCGCCGGTCCGCCACTGCCAGCGGACGGTGTTCTCGGGGCTCTCGATGTGCGCCTGGAAGAGGTCGAGGAGCGTACGGCTGTCACGCCCGGTCAGGCCCTGGATCCGCTGGACGAAGTTGCCGAGCAGCAGGGTGCGTTCCCCGGTCTCGGGGTGGACCCGGACCACCGGGTGCTCGGTGAGGAAGGCCGTCGAGGTGAACACCTCGCGGTACTGCGCGAGGGCCTCGGGCAGGGCGTCGGGCCTGAGGGCGGCGTAGTCGTACTCGTTGGAGTGGAGGGCGCGCAGACCGTCGGCGAGGGCGCGCAGCGGCTCGGGGAGGTGGGAGTAGGCGGTGGCGGTGTTGGCCCAGAGGGTGTTGCCGCCGTACGGGGGGACGGTGACGGCGCGGAGGATCGAGAAGGCGGGGTAGGCGGGGACGAAGGTGACGTCGGTGTGCCACTGGTTGGCGCGGGCGCCGTGGTGGGAGTCGATGCCGAGGGCGTACCGGCCGTCGGCGGAGGGGACGGTGGGATGCGCGACGGGCGTCCCGAGCAGCCGGGCGAAGGCCTCGTGGCCGGCCTCGTCGAGGTGGTCCTGGCCGCGGAAGAAGACGACCTTGTGGGCGAGGAGGGCGGCACGGATCTCGGCGACGGTCTCGGGCGCGAGGGCGCCGCCGAGCCGTACGCCGCCGATCTCGGCCCCGATGCGGCCGCCGAGGCGGGTGACGGTGATGGTGGCGGTGGTGACAGTGGTGGCGGTGACCGTGGTCATGGGGACTCCCGGGAGCGGAGGAAACATGGGGACGCACCCGCGGGTGCCCGCTCCCGGCTGCGCGGAAGGGGGCGCCGGCGGGGCGCAGGGGTGTGGACGAATCGGCGGATACCGCCGGGGGCGCGGGACGGCTCAGGAGAGAGCGGTGACGCGGGGGCCGGGGCGGCGCAGGGCCGGGCGGCTCGGGGTGCTCAGGCCCCGATGAGGGCCGGACAGCGGCCCGGACACGCGGCCGCAGCGGTGCGGGGGCCGGAGGTGTGGAGCCGCGGGGCGAGGTGCGCGTTCGCGGTCATGGGTCGGAGCCTGTCAGCGCCCCCGCCGGGGGTCAACCCCGGCCGGGGGTCCCGCGGGGTACGGGTGCATGCCCGCTGACCTGGCCTTTCGCCCTGGCGGGCGGCCGAAAACGCCTGGCCGGATTTCACGGGCCCGCAACGCGGCCGCCATGCCGGCGGCCTCGCGGGGCCGGGTGTGCCGCTGCACGGGCCGCACCCCTCCCCACCCCCTGCCCGCCCTGCGCCGCTCCCCGAGGCCGCGCCCCGCATCCCCTGACGTTCCGCACCGGAC
The DNA here is from genome assembly GCF_040651895.1 of Streptomyces sp. NPDC048352. NCBI lineage: Bacteria > Bacillati > Actinomycetota > Actinomycetes > Kitasatosporales > Streptomycetaceae > Streptomyces > Streptomyces sp. NPDC048352. The sequence goes on along the minus strand of NZ_JBEZKZ010000005.1, from coordinate 19,094 downwards.
CCCACTCCCCGAACGCCCGCGGGGCCGGTTTCGGCCTCGTGCGTTGCGGAGGGGACGGGGGGAGGGCCCGGGGCTCATGTGCGAGGGGGAGATCACATCCGATGGTTCTGGTCTCGGTTGAGCGGCCCCCCCTAGCATTCGAGCCATGACGGTCCTGCCTGACGACGGGCTCTCCCTGGCCGCCGAATTTCCTGACGCGACACATGAGCAGTGGCAACGCCTCGTCGAAGGCGTACTGCGCAAGTCGGGCAAGGAAGTATCCGGCGAGGCAGCGGAAGCAGCGCTGTCCACCACGCTCGAGGACGGGCTCACCACCCGTCCCCTGTACACGGCGCGCCCCGACACGGACGGCCCCGACACCGGCTTCCCCGGGTTCGCGCCCTTCGTACGGGGCGGCACCCCCGAGGGCACCAGCGCCTCCGGGTGGGACGTGCGCCAGCGCCTCGCGGGCAGTGATCCGGTACGGGTCAACGAGGCGGCCCTCGCCGACCTCGAGAACGGCACCACCTCCCTGTGGCTGACCGTCGGCCACGGCGGCATCCCGGTCGGGGGTCTGGGCCGGGCCCTCGACGGGGTCTACCTCGACCTCGCGCCGGTCACCCTCGACGCGGGCGCCGCGTACGCCGACGCCGCGCGGGCGTTGCTCGCCCTGTACACGGAGCGGGGCATCAGCCCCGAGGCCGCCCGCGCCGCACTCGGCATCGACCCGCTGGGCCACGAGGCCCGCACCGGCGAGGCCCTGGACCCCTCGCCCGCCGTCGAGCTGGCCCGCGAGGCGGCCGCGTCCTGGCCGGGCGTGCGCGCCCTGACCGTCGACGCCCTGCCCTACCACGAGGCGGGCGGCTCGGCCGCCGAGGAGCTGGGCCTGTCCCTGGCCACCGGGGTCGCGTACCTGCGCGCCCTGACCGAGGGCGGACTGAGCGCCGAAGCCGCCTTCGGGCAGCTGGAGTTCCGCTACTCGGCGACCGCCGACCAGTTCCTGACCATCGCCAAGCTGCGGGCCGCACGCCGCCTGTGGGCCCGGGTCGCCGAGGCCTGCGGCGCCCCGGAGGCGGGCGCCCAGCGGCAGCACGCCGTCACCTCGCCGGTGATGATGACCCGCCGCGACCCGTGGGTGAACATGCTGCGGACCACCGTCGCCTGCATGGCGGCGGGGGTGGGCGGCGCGGACTCCGTCACCGTGCTCCCCTTCGACAGCGAACTGGGCCTGCCGGACGCCTTCGCGCGCCGCATCGCCCGCAACACCTCGACCATCCTGCTGGAGGAGTCGCACCTGGCCCGGGTGATCGACCCGGCGGGCGGCTCGTACTACGTGGAGCAGCTGACCGACGAACTGGCCCACGCGGCCTGGGAGTTCTTCCAGACCGTCGAGCGGGCGGGCGGCCAGGCCGCCGCGCTGCGCTCGGGCATGGTCGCGGAGCGGCTCGCGGCCACCTGGGCGGCGCGCTCGAAGAAGCTGGCCACCCGCCGCGAACCGGTGACCGGGGTCAGCGAGTTCCCGCTGCTGTCGGAGAAGCCCGTGGTCCGCGAGCCGCTGCCCGCGGCGCCGTCCGGCGGCCTGCCCCGGGTGCGGCGCGACGAGGCGTACGAGGCGCTGCGCGCCCGCAGCGACGCGCACCTGGAGGCCACCGGCGCCCGCCCGAGGATCTTCCTCGCCGCGCTGGGCCCGGCTTCCGCGCACACCGCGCGCGCCACCTTCGCCTCGAACCTGTTCCAGGCGGGCGGCATCGAGCCCGTGCACGACCCGGTGTCCGTGGACGCCGCGAGCGCCGCCGAGGCGTACGCGGCGAGCGGCGCCGACGGCGTGGCGGTGCTGTGCTCCGGCGACGCGCTGTACGCGGAGCAGGCAGAAGCGGTCGCCGCCGCCCTGCGCGGGGCCGGCGCGACGACCGTGTTCCTCGCGGGCAAGCCCGGCACCTGCGCCGACGCCGTGGACGAGTACGTGTTCGCCGGCTGCGACGCGGTCGCCGTGCTGTCCTCCGTACTCGACCGGATGGGAGTCGCTCAGTGAGCATCCCCGATTTCTCCGAGCTCGCCCTCGGCACGGCCCCGAGCGGTGCCACCGAGGACCAGTGGCGGGCCGCGGTGAAGGAATCCACCGGGACCGCCACCGGCGACCTGCTGTGGGAGACGCCCGAGGGCATCGGCGTTCAGCCGCTGTACACCGGGCGGGACCTGGAGGGCCTGGACTTCCTGGGCACCTACCCGGGCATGGCGCCGTACCTGCGGGGCCCCTACCCGACGATGTACGTCAACCAGCCCTGGACGATCCGGCAGTACGCCGGCTTCTCCACGGCCGAGGAGTCCAACGCCTTCTACCGGCGCAACCTGGCGTCCGGCCAGAAGGGCCTGTCGGTGGCGTTCGACCTGCCGACGCACCGGGGCTACGACAGCGACCACCCGCGCGTGACGGGCGACGTCGGCATGGCCGGCGTGGCGATCGACTCGATCTACGACATGCGCCAGCTCTTCGACGGCATCCCGCTGGACAAGATGTCGGTGTCGATGACGATGAACGGCGCGGTGCTGCCGGTCCTCGCGCTCTACATCGTGGCGGCGGAGGAGCAGGGCGTCTCCCCCGACAAGCTCGCCGGGACCATCCAGAACGACATCCTCAAGGAGTTCATGGTCCGTAACACCTACATCTATCCGCCGAAGCCCTCGATGCGGATCATCTCCGACATCTTCTCCTTCACCTCGCAGAAGATGCCGCGCTACAACTCCATCTCCATCTCCGGGTACCACATCCAGGAGGCGGGGGCCACGGCCGACCTGGAGCTGGCGTACACCCTCGCGGACGGCGTGGAGTACCTGCGGGCCGGTCAGGGCGCCGGGCTGGACGTGGACGCCTTCGCCCCGCGCCTGTCGTTCTTCTGGGCGATCGGCATGAACTTCTTCATGGAGGTCGCCAAGCTGCGCGCGGCCCGCCTGCTGTGGGCGAAGCTGGTCAGCCAGTTCGACCCGAAGAACGGCAAGTCGCTGTCGCTGCGCACGCATTCGCAGACCTCCGGCTGGTCGCTGACCGCGCAGGACGTCTTCAACAACGTGACCCGTACGTGCATCGAGGCGATGGCGGCGACCCAGGGGCACACCCAGTCGCTGCACACCAACGCCCTCGACGAGGCCCTCGCCCTGCCGACGGACTTCTCGGCGCGCATCGCCCGCAACACCCAGCTGCTGCTCCAGCAGGAGTCGGGGACCTGCCGGTCGATCGACCCGTGGGGCGGCAGCGCGTACGTGGAGAAGCTGACGTACGACCTGGCGCGGCGGGCCTGGCAGCACATCCAGGAGGTCGAGGCGGCCGGCGGCATGGCGCAGGCCATCGACGCGGGCATCCCGAAGCTGCGCGTGGAGGAGGCCGCCGCCCGTACGCAGGCGCGCATCGACTCCGGCCGCCAGCCGGTGATCGGCGTGAACAAGTACCGGGTGGAGAACGACGAGCAGATCGACGTGCTCGTGGTCGACAACTCCTCGGTGCGCGCCCAGCAGATCGCCAAGCTGCGCCGGCTGCGCGAGGAGCGCGACGAGTCCCGCACCCAGGACGCGCTGCGCGCGCTGACGAACGCCGCCGAGCGCGGGGCCGGCCAGGGCCTGGAGGGCAACCTCCTCGCGCTGGCGGTGGACGCGGCGCGGGCCAAGGCGACCGTCGGTGAGATCTCGGACGCACTCGAGAAGGTGTACGGGCGGCACGCCAGCCAGATCCGTACGATCTCCGGTGTGTACCGCACCGAAGCAGGCGAGTCCCCGTCCGTGGAGCGCACCCGTGCGCTCGTCGACCGGTTCGAGGAGGCGGAGGGCCGCCGTCCGCGCATCCTGGTCGCCAAGATGGGCCAGGACGGCCACGACCGCGGCCAGAAGGTGATCGCGACGGCCTTCGCCGACCTGGGCTTCGACGTGGACGTCGGCCCACTGTTCCAGACCCCCGCGGAGGTGGCCCGCCAGGCCGTCGAGGCGGACGTCCACGTGGTGGGCGTCTCGTCGCTGGCGGCCGGCCACCTGACCCTCGTCCCGGCGCTGCGCGAGCAGCTGGCGGAGGAGGGGCGCGAGGACATCATGATCGTGGTGGGCGGGGTCATCCCGCCGGCCGACGTCCCGACCCTGCTGGAGATGGGCGCGACGGCGGTGTTCCCGCCGGGCACGGTCATCCCCGACGCGGCCCACGACCTGGTGACGCGGCTGGCCGCGGATCTGGGCCACGAGCTGTAGGCGGGGGCCGGACATGCCCCCGAAGATCGACGTCGACGTGTACGTGAAGGGCGTGCTCGACGGGAGGCGCGCGCACGTCGCGCGCGCCATCACCCTGGTCGAGTCCACCCGGGCGGACCACCGCGCCCTGGCGCAGCGGCTGCTGACGGAGCTGCTGCCCCATGCGGGCAGGGCGCGCCGGATCGGCATCAGCGGGGTGCCGGGGGTGGGCAAGTCCACCTTCATCGACGCGTTCGGCACGATGCTGACGGGCCTCGGGCACCGGGTCGCCGTCCTCGCGGTGGATCCGTCCTCGACCCGTACGGGCGGCTCCATCCTGGGCGACAAGACCCGGATGGAGCGGCTGGCCGTGGACCCGGCCGCCTTCGTGCGGCCCTCGCCGTCGGCGGGGACCCTGGGCGGGGTCGCCAAGGCCACGCGCGAGTCGATGATCGTCATGGAGGCGGCGGGCTACGACGTGGTCCTCGTGGAGACGGTCGGCGTCGGCCAGTCGGAGACGACGGTGGCGGGAATGGTGGACTCCTTCCTGCTGCTGTCGCTGGCCCGTACGGGCGACCAGCTCCAGGGCATCAAGAAGGGCGTCCTGGAACTGGCGGACGTCCTCGCGGTGAACAAGGCGGACGGCCCGCACGAGCGCGACGCGAAGGCCGCCGCCCGGGAGTTGTCGGGCGCGCTGCGCCTGATGCACCCGGCGGACGCCGCGTGGACGCCGCCGGTGCTGACGTGCAGCGCGCGGGAGTCGGCGGGCCTGGACGAGGTGTGGAACCGGCTGGAACAGCACCGGACGGTCCTGGAGACGGGCGGCCGGCTGGCGGCGAAGCGGGCCGCGCAGCAGGTGGAGTGGACCTGGTCGATGGTCCGCGACGAACTGTTGGAGCGGTTGCGGGCGGACCCGGCGGTACGGGAGCTGGCCCCTTCGCTGGAAGCGGCGGTCCGGGAGGGCTCCGTCACCGCGACGTCGGCGGCGGACCGGATCCTGGGGGCGTTCGGGGGCTGACCCGGCCCGCGTGCGGGCCGGGGCGCCGGGCCCGCACGCGGGTCAGCCGTCGGTCGGGGAGCAGCCCAGGGACACGTGCTGGAGCAGGTCGGTGCCGCGGAGACGGCCTCGGTCCGCTTCGATGAAGATCTCCTCCAGTTCCGTCAGTTCCGCCAGGGGTGTGATGTCGATGTTCCCCTCCGCGCTGAGATCTCCGACGAACTGGCAGAACGTCAGGCGGGGAAAGAGGGCCGGCAGCCGCTGGATGGCCCTCCGGAGGGCTCCGTCCCCGGTGCTGGAGAGGTGCAGACTGATCACACTCGGCAGGGTCGCGTCCGCCGGGAGCGTGTCGAGCGACGCGGCGGGCACCGTGAGGGAGTCAAGGGGCAGGGCGCGGATCTCCTGCCAGTCGGCGTCCGACACCGGAGCGGACGCCGGGTTGAGCGCCAGGTGGCGGAGTTCCGAGAAGGTCCCGAGCCCCTCGATCGCGTGCGTCCTGGCGACCCCTCCGGAGACGGAGAGGGCGCTCAGGGGGGCGTTCGGGGGGAGGTCCCGCACGGTCCAGGCCATGCCGACGGGACCGTCGATGCTGAGGGTCCGCAACTTTCCCAGCTCTGACATCGCACGCAGGTCGAAGTCCGTCCGGGAGGTGCTGATGTTCAGCTGCTCGATCGGCAGCCCTCCCATCGCGGAGAGGTCCGCCAGGTTCGGGCAGTCGTGGAGGGAGAGGCCACGCGGAGCGGTCTCCGCCGTCAGGAACGTCAGATCGGCCGCGGGAAAGCGCAGGAGCACAAGATGGGTGGGGCGACATCCGTCGAGGAAGTCCGCCAGGGCTTCCGAGGACACACCCCGCCTCACGTCCAGGTTGGCCGGACGGAGCCCGATGCGCTCCAGCTGCTCCAGTTGCTCATCGGACTGGACGGTGTAGAGGAGGCCGCCCGGCTCCAGGCGGGCGATGATCTCGTCCGCGTAGTCGCCGAGGTCGAAGCGCGACCATGCCCATACGAGCTGGGAACGGACGGGCGTGAAGGGATGCCGGGCGAACTGGGCGAGGAAGGGAACCGCGGCCGGCGACGCGACGTGTGAGGCGGTGATCACCACGTGGTGGGCGTCCCCGGCGGCGAGACTCGCGGGGCCCGGGAGCAGCCCCAGGACCAGAGGGCCGACCTCGGCCAGGGCTCGGGCCTCCTCCTGGTCCCGTGGCGGAATGAGGGTGGCCGCGCGCGATTCCACCTCCGCGCGCACGTCCGGGGCGAGGGCGGTGGCGTGTTCCAGGCAGGCGGCGGCGAGCAGGTAAACGCGCGCCCTGGTGCGCCGGTCGGTGGAGCGGTCGCCCAGGGCGAGCAGGTCCCGGAAGACCGTCACGCGTTCGCCGGGCCGGGCGAGGGCGACCGCCATGCGGATGACGTCCTCCCACTGGTCGTCGGCGGCGTGAGCGGTCAGCAGGCCGAAGTCGCCGTCCTCCACGGCGGCGCGGGCGCCCAGGAAGTCCTGGAAGGTGCGGTGGACGAAGTCGACCGTGCCGGGGGCCGGTTCGCGGAGCAGGCCGCTGCGCTGGAGGAAGTGCTCGAAGACGGCGGGCGCCTCCCCCAGGGCCGCCGCCTCCGGGACGGCGGGGAGGGCGCGGGCGATGATGTCCTCGGCCCGGGAACGGTCCATCTCCGTACGGCCGTTCTTGATCAGCCAGTACGCGAGGCGCTGGAGCAGGTCGAGCTGCGGCTCCTCCCGCAGGTCCGGGACGCGCATGTCGCGCTCGCGGTCGCGGCGGCTGAGCAGCATGGAGAGCGCGGCCTCGTAGAGGTCCTTGCGGCCGTGCGGCAGGTAGCCCCGCCGGTCGCGGTGGAGGGCGCAGATCAGGCCGCACATCAGGGGGTTGGTGGCGAGACGGCCGAGGTCCGGCTTGAGGCGGACGGCGGTGAGCAGCTGGGTCTCGTACGAATCCAGCTCCTTGTCCTCGTCCGTGCCCCGACGGGCCGCGGCATGCCAGCGCTTGATGAAGGTGGCGATCTCGGCGGGGCCCATCGCGGAGAGGACCAACTCGGTGAAACCCTCCTCGGCGAGCCAGTCCATGCCGACGGCGGAGGGGCGGGAGGTGAGGAGCCAGCGGTTGTCGCCGTCGTACAGGTCCATGAGGTCGCGCAGCCAGGTGCGGGTGCGGTCGCGTTCGCGGTCGGGGACCTCGTCGATGCCGTCGATCAGGACCAGCCCGCGTCCGGCGGCGAGGACGCGGTGCGCCCAGCCCTCGGGCTGGCTCCCGCCGAGCGGGCAGCCGGCGGCCGTGAGGAAGTCCCGGGGCTCGGGGAGCCGTTCGCCGTGGCGGGTCAGCGTGCGCAGGGGCAGGACGAAGGGGATCCGGTCCTCCAGGTACGCCATCTGCGGCGGGAGGTCCTGGCGGGCGGCGGATACGGCCAGCCACTGCACGAGGGTGGTCTTGCCGGAGCCGGCCTCGCCGCGCAGCAGGACCCTGGAGCTGCGGGCGAGAGCCTCGTCCGCGCGCTGCGGGCCCTCGGCGAGCGCTCGCAGGATCCACTCGGCCCGGGCCGGGTCGACGGGGCCGTCGACGGCGAACACGCCCGAAGGCGCGTCGGCTCCGGCATCCGGGTCCAGGTCGCTCGCCGGAATCATCCGCATCCCCGGCCGCACCGACGCCTCCAGGCTCAGGTACGCCGCGTCCAGTGGCCACCGGGTCGGGGAGTTGCCCAGGTCGATGCCGTAGATGGTGAGCTTCGCGTGCCTGCGCGCCACGTACGGGAGGTACTCCTCCTCGAACGCGGCGTCCTGCGCGCCCGGGAGCGGGTCGCGGCGGATCAGTTCGTCCACCTTGGCCGTCAGCTCCGCGATCCCGCGCGTCTGTGCGACGAGGGAGTGGGCGACGAACGTCGAGCGCTGGGTGAAGAAGTGCAGGATGTGCAGGCAGGCGGCTTCGAGCAGCCGCTCGTAGAAGTACGTGGCGTCCGCCGTGAGTTCCCGTTCGGGGCGGGACGCCGCGCGGCGCAGGGCGCGGGCGAAATCGGCGGCGCCGAGCCGGACCGCGTCCACGTCGCTGAGCGTGAGGTCGCCGAGGGCGTGCAGCGTGGCGGCCAGGGCGTCGGCCACCGCCCGTTGCTCGTCGGCGGCGACGGGGCGTTCGCCCGTGCGCAGGGCCTGGCGGACCAGCTTCGCCGCCAGGGTGCGCAGGTCGGACTCCGTCAGGGAGCGCTTCTCGCCGGTGAAGGAGACGTAGCCGGAGATCCGGATCGGCTTGTCGACGAGGCCGGCTCCCGGGCCTTCGGCGACGAAGAGCTTCCTGACGAGCGGGCCGATGGCGGCCGAGGCCAGCCGCGTGCCGATGATCCCGGGCTCCATGTCTGCGTCCCCCCGCGACGTCATGTCCGTTGCGGAGATCCTATGGGGCCCGGGAGGTGCGCGGCGGCGGGATCCTACGCGTCGACCAGGGCCGGGTCGGGGGTGCCGAGGGCCGCGCGCAGGGCCCGGGTCCGGGCGGCGGGGTCGGTGGCGGACAGGAGCGCCGCGAGCACCGCGATACGGGCCTGGCCGGCGCGCAACGTGCCGGTCGGGACGGCTCCGGCGGCGACGAGGTCGACCGCTCCGCCGTGCGTGTAGATCTCGGTGACCGGCCCGGCCGCGACGCGGGTGGTGAGGGCGACGAGCACGCCCCGGGCGATGGCGGCCCGTACGGCTTCGACGATCTCGGGGGTGGCGTTGCCCGCGCCGGTGCCGATGAGGACGATGCCCTGGGCTCCGGCCTCGACGGCGGCGTTCAGCAGCAGCGGGTCGCCGTCGGCGTGGTGCATCACCATGTCCACGCGCGGCGGCAGCTCCGGCATGGCGGGCAGCGTGAGCGGGGCGGGGCGCTCGGCCTGGCGCAGTACGGTGACCTTGCCGAAGCCGACCTTCCCGAGCAGTTCCTTGGAGGGGTCGGCGAACGCGTCCAGGGCCACCGCCTGGGTCTTGACCGTGCCGCGGGCGGCGTGCACCCGGCCCGCGAAGGTGATCAGTACGCCCAGGCCGCGCGTGGTCGCGGCGGTGAGCAGGGCGTCGTAGAGGTTGCCGGGGCCGTCGCCGTCGGCGGAGCCCATCGGCAGCTGCGAGCCGGTGAAGACGACGCTGCGCGCGTCGTGGTGATGCAGGTCGACCAGGAAGGCCGACTCCTCCAGGGTGTCGGTGCCGTGGGTGACGACGATGCCGTCGACGCCGGGGTCGGCGAGGACCTCGTGGACGGTGCGCAGCAGGGTCAGCTGGTGGGCGGTGGTCAGGCGGGGGCTGTTCACGCTGAACAGGTCGACGACCTCGACGGTGATGCCCTCGGGCAGCGGGGCGGTGGCCATGACCTCGCGTCCGTCCGCCTCGGCGGCGAAGCCCGAACCCGTCCACCGGCTGGCTATCGTCCCGCCGGTGCTGATGACGACGATGCGCCCCATGGCCACCCTTCCGTTTGCGCGTGCGGACCCCCGGACGGGGTTCGTACAGATTTTCTGGAGAGGGCAATGATAGTGAGATCTACGCGCAATGCGATTGCGCGTTTGAGCCCACCTGTAACAAACACTGAGCGATAATTGCGCGATGGACGCGATTGACCGTGAAATCTTGCGCGAGCTTCAGAGCGACGGCCGGCTCAGCAACCAGGAGCTCGCCCAGCGCGTGGGCCTGACCCCCTCCCCGTGCATGCGCCGCGTGCGGCAGCTGGAACAGGACGGGGTGATCCAGGGCTACCGGGCGGTGATCGACCCCGAGGCGGTCGGGCGCGGCTTCGAGGTGCTGGTGTCGGTGGAGGTCCGCCGGGACCGGGAGGCCGTCGAGGCCTTCGAGGCGGCCCTCCAGGACATCCCCGACGTCGTCGAGGCCTACCGCCTCTTCGGCAGCCCCGGCTGCCTGCTGCGCATCGCGGTCGCGGACCTGCGCGCGTACGAGCGGCTGTGGATCGAGCGGCTGACGGCGCTCTCGGGGGTCACCGAGGTCAACTCCCAGATCATCATGAAGCGGATCAAGGAGCCCACGGGCCTGCCCGTCTGACCGGGCGTCAACCGCGCGGCCGGCGGATATCGGTGCGCCCCCGGGGCCGGACGCCGGGCGATAACCCGCCAATAAGGCTCCCGCATAGCTTCTGGAATCCAGAACGGACGCTCATACCAGAAGGGGGTGCCGCATGGACTTCCGGCTGCTCGGGCCGATCGAGGCCAAACGGGGAGGCGGCGCTACGATCCCGCTCTCCGGTTCGAAGGTGCACACGGTGCTCGCCGCGCTGCTGCTGTCCGAGGGACGCGTGGTCTCCGATGCCCGGCTCAGCGCGCTCCTGTGGGGGTGGGACCCGCCGGCCACGGCGAGCGCGCAGATCTACACGTACATGTCGAGGCTGCGCAAGCACCTCGGTGAGGAGATCGAGATCGTCCGGCGCCAGCCCGGCTACGTGCTGCGGGCGCCCGGGGCGTGGATCGACCTGCACGAGTTCACCCGGCTCGACCGGCTGGGCCGTGAGGCCCTCGCCGAGCGGCGCTTCGAGGAGGCCGGCTCGCTGCTGCGCGACGCGCTGGACCTGTGGCGGGGCACCGCGCTGGCCAACGCGACCGAGCAGATGATCGAGGCCGAGCTGCCCCCGCTGGAGGAGGCGCGGATGCTCGCGCTCGAGAGCCGGATCGAGGCCGACCTGGCCGTCGGCCGGCACGAGCAGGTCACCGCCGAACTGACCGGGCTGGTCGCCGAGCACCCCGTACGGGAACGCCTGCGCGCCCAGCTGATGACGGCCCTGTACCGCTGCGGGCGGCAGGCCGACGCGCTGCACACCTACTACGAGGGGCGGGCGGTCCTCGCCGACCAGCTGGGCGTGGACCCGGGCGAGGCGCTGGGCTCCACCTACCAGGCGGTGCTGGGCGGTGGCCTGGGCCTGGCCTCGGCCGCCCCCGCGCCGTCCGCTGCGGACGGCGCCCCGGCGGTCGCGGCCCCGGCCGCGGGCCGGGCCGGCGCGCCCTCGACGCTGCCGGCGCCCTACGGGGAGTTCACCGGCCGGCGCACCGAACTGGCCGCGCTGCGCGAGCGGCTGACCCGCGAGGACGGCCGCCCGCGCCGGCTGCTGGTCACCGGAATGGCCGGGGTGGGCAAGACGGCGCTGGCGGTGCGCGCGGCCCAGGACTGCGCCGCGCGGTACCCCGACGGGCAGCTGTACGTGGAGCTGTGCCACCCGGACGGCGCTCCGAAGGAGCCGGCCGAGGTGCTGGTCCGGCTGCTGCGGGCCCTCGGGGAGCCGCCGCCGGCCGCCGCCGCTCAGGACCTGGAGGAACTGGTGCGGCTGTACCGGACCCGGACCTCGGGTGCCCGGCTGCTGCTCGTCCTGGACGGCGCGGTCGGCGACCGGCAGGTGGCCCCGCTGCTGCCGGGCGGGCCCGAGTCGGCGGTGCTGATCACCAGCCAGGCCCGGCTGGCGCGGGTGGCGGGCGCGGACACCACCGCGCTGACGCCGCTCGGCGACGACGAGGCCCTGGAGCTGCTGGCCTCGCTGGCCGGCCGGGACCGGCTGGAGGCGGACCCGGACGGGGCCGACGACCTGGTCGCGTACTGCGCGGGGCTGCCGCTGGCCCTGTCGGTGACCGGTGCCCGGCTCGCGGCGCGCCCGCACTGGCCGGTCTCGCGCATGGCGGCCCGGCTCGCCGATCCCGACGCCCGGCTGGGCGAGCTGGCGTACGGCGACGTGAGCGTGCGCGAGGCGCTGGTGCACTGCGTACGCCGGCTGGGCGGACCCGAGCTGGCCGCGCTGACCGGGCTGGCCGACTGGGACGGGGAACCCTTCTCCGCCCAGTACGCGGCGCTGGTGCTGGGCTCGGCGGAGGAGGAGGCGGAGTCCGCGCTGGACGCCCTGGTGGACTGCGCCCTGATGGAGCTGTCCGGGCTGGACGCCCAGGGCAGGCCGCTGTACCGGTGCAACGACCTGGTGCGGCTGCTGGCGGCGTCGCTGACCACGCGGGACGCCTTCCCCTCCGCGGTGCGGTGAGCGGGCCGGCCGGGCGCCGGGGCGGCCCCCACCCTCACCAGGAGCTGTGGGAGCGGTGCTGGAAGGTGCCGGCCGGCCGCAGGGCGGGCTCGATGGTCTCCCGCACGATCGTCCACACGTCGCCGACGACCCGCTCGCGCGGCGGGCGGGGCGACTGGGAGAGCGCGTCGGCGGCGATGGCCCAGGCCGACGCGACGGCGGCGGTGGCCCGTACCTCGGCGGAGGGCTTCGCGGCCTTCGCCCGGGCGCGCCCCACGTCGATGCGGAACGCGAGTTCGGCGGCCTGGGCGAGCTGGACCCCGCGGACGAACCGGGTGGCGGGGAGCGCGAAGACGGCCGGTGACAGCGGGTGTTCGTAGACCCGGCGGACCCAGGTGGAGAACCGCATCCGCTCCCGCTCCTCCCAGCCGCCGCGCGCGGCCGGGCCCGGGTCGTCCTGCTCGACGGCCTCCGCGATCTGCGTGAAGTACGCGTCCAGGTCCTGCCGGGTCAGGCCGAGCAGCCGGCCGGGGGCGTCGAAGGACGGGTCGCCGGCCGGGGAGCCGGAGGACGGCCGGCCGTGGAGGGCGTCGTCGGCGATCAGCTCGTCGACGGGGAGGAAGGACTCGATGGTCATGGCGCTACGGGCCTTTCGCTGAGGCGGTACCGGGACGGTCGGCTGGGGACGGGGAGCGTGGCGGGTTCAGGGGGCGGTCGTGCGGTCGGTGTGGTGGTGGACCGGGCCGTGCGCGGCGGGTCCCGCCGGCCGGGCGAGCGCCACGGCGACGCCCTCGAAGACCGGGAGGTCCTCGACGGTCCAGGCGGTGGTCCGGCCGCGGTGGGTGTGGGTGACCCGGACCGGGCCGCTGCGGGCCGGATGGGTTTCCAGCAGGCCCAGTTCGACGCCGGAGAGGCCGAGGCCGGTGGCCTTGACCACGGCCTCCTTGCGGGTCCAGATCCGGTGGAAGGCCGCGTCCCGGCCGGGGCCGGGCGGCAGTGCGCCCAGGTGGGCGCGTTCGGCGGGGGTCAGGTCGGGATCGGTGGTCGCCGAGCCGCGGACCGGGCGCAGGGCCTCGGCGTCGATGCCGATCGCGGGCCCCGCGCCGAGCACGAAGACCCCGCAGCCGTTCGTCCGGCTCATGCTGAGGGCGAGCGGCACCGACGGGACGACGAGCCGGGGCGGACCGTGACTGGCGTCGCCGCAGCCGGGACAGTCGTCCCGGCCGAGCGCGATGTCCCGGGGTTCGAGGGCGAACAGCGCCCCGAGGGCCCGGCGGGCGGCGGCGCGGGAGCGGACGAAGGCCGCGGCGTCGCGTTCGGCGGGCAGGGACAGCGCCCGCCGGAACTCCTCGGTGTCCAGCAGCGGCAGGTCGGCCGGATCGGTCTGCTCCGGCGGACGCCACCACCAGACGTGGGCCTCCCCCTGGGCGCCGAGGGCGCCGGCCGCGGCCATCGCCGCGCCGTGGGCGGGATCCTCTTCTCTCAATGCCATGAAAATCCTCCCCTCTTCTCCCCCGTCGGATGGTGCGGGACCTGCGGCTGAACTCGGGGTCGACCCGGTACAAAGCCGCCCCATAAGCATTCGGCGGGCAACTATGTCCCGCCTATACCTATTTCCCCGGACCGTGCGGGAGCGTTTTCCATAGGAATGGGATAGAGCACGTCCGGAAACTGACTCGGGTCAAGGCTCGTCTACCCGAGGAATTCCTCCATGCCCCGTACCCGGGAACACACCCTTACTCTTTCCGCGACCGGTACGACGCCGGACGCCGTCACCCTCACGGACGCCGAGCGCGACGGGCTGAGCGCCCTGGCCGCGGAGGTGCTCGAGTCCACTCCGGCGCTGATCGACGATCCGGCATGGCTGGACGCCGTCCGGGACGCCTCGGCGATGCTGCCGCGCACGGTCCTCACGGCGCTGCGCCGGTTCCGTCACGACGCCGGCCCGGACGCGGTGCTGCTGCTGCGCAACGTTCCGGTGGTGGCGAACGACCCGCTGCCGGAGACCCCTGCGGTGCCCGGTTCCGTGGAGCGGGTGCCGGCCGTGGCGTCGGCCCTGGTCACGGCGGCGATGCTGCAGCTCGGGGAGGTCATCGCCTACCGCAGCGAAAAGACCGGCGCCCTGGTCCAGAACGTCGTTCCGGTGCCGGGGAGCGAGAATTCGCAGAGCAATGCAGGATCGGTTCTCCTGGAACTCCACGTCGAGAACGCCTTCCATGACAACAAGCCCGACTACGTGGGCCTGCTGTGCGTGCGCGAGGACCCGACGGGTGACGCGAAACTGTGCACGTCCTCGATCCGGCGGGCCCTTCCGCTGCTTTCCGGGCACACGGTCTCGGTCCTGGCCGCGCCGCGGTTCCTCACCGAGCCGCCGCCGTCCTTCGGCGACCTGAATTCCGTCACTCCGGCGCACCCGATCCTGGTCGGGGACCCCGAGGACCCGAACATCCTGGTGGACTTCGCCGCGACGCACCCGCTGGACGACGAGGCGGCGGACGCCATGGGCGACCTGCGCGAGGCGCTCATGCGGACGATGTCGGCCCTGGCCCTGCGGGTCGGTGACCTCGCGGTGGTGGACAACCGGCTCGCCGTACACGGCAGGACCTCCTTCACCCCTCGTTACGACGGCCAGGACCGCTGGCTCCACCGGGTCTACGCGCACCTGGACCACCGGCGCAGCCGCGTGGACCGCAAGGGCGGCGGGGCGGTGCTCAACTGACGCCCGCCCCGCACGCACCCAAGGCCGGAGGGCCGGCCCCCACCAGGGGGCCGGCCCTCCGGCCGTCGAGCCGTTACTGGCGCGAGCCGATGACGTCCGCGGGGCGGCCCGTCAGGGCGAGACGGCCCGGGACCAGCGTGGCCAGGACGGTGAGGACCGCCGCGAAGCCCAGCACCCCGAGGTACATCCAGGGGTCGATGGACGGGGACGCGGAGCCCGTCATCCCGACGCTGAAGGCGGTGAGCACCGCGAAGGCGATGCCCGTGCCCAGCACGGCGGAGATGATGACCACCAGGGCGCACTCGATCCGGAGCATGCCCATCACCTGGCGGCGCGTGGTGCCGACGAGCTGGAGCAGGGCGAACTCGCGGATCCGGTCGGAGACCGACATGGCCAGCGTGTTGACCACGGCGATCGCGGTGAAGGCGATGATCAGGCCCATGGCCACGTAGTTGACCTCGGCGTTGGACTGCTGGACCTCGGCCTGGAGGTCCTCGACCTGGTCCCGGTCGAGCACCCCGACGCCGGGCAGCGGCCCCACGGCCTTCTGCAGCTCGGCGCGGCCGGGCTTGCCCTCGCCGGCGGTCTTGACCAGCAGCGAGGAGGCCAGCGGGTTGTCGACGTGCTTGACGACCAGCTCGTGGGACATGGTCAGGTCGCCGAAGCCGAGCCCGCGGTCGTAGACGGCCGCCACGGTCAGCTCGGTCTCGGTGCCGTCGCCCAGGGTCAGCTTCAGCTTGTCCCCCGGCTTCTTGCCCAGGTTGTCGGCCGCGACGTCGCTCAGCGCGACCGACCGCGCCCCGAAGCCGTCCAGGGTGCCGGCGCTGACGCCCGGGTCCCAGGTGCGGGTCAGGCCCTCGGTGGAGACGCCCTGCGCCGGGTACTTCTCCAGGCCGACGCGCACGGAGGTGCGTACGACCTCCGTCACCGCCGACACGCCGGGGACCCGGCGCAGGCTGTCCGCGGCCTGCGCGGGCACGCCGGGGCCGGCCGAGCCGACGACCCAGTCCGCCTTGTTGCCGGCCTTGGCCTGGGCGGTGGCGGCCGCGCCCATGGTGGTCTGGACGAAGAACACGGTGCAGGCCATGCCGATCAGCAGGGCGAGCGGGGTGACGGCCGCGGACAGCCGCTTGGTGTTGGCGCGGGCGTTGGCCGTGGCCAGGTAGCCGCCGACCCGGGAGGCCTTGAGCGGGACACCGAGGACGGCGACCGCGATCCGGGCGATCAGCGGCCCCAGCAGCGAGACCGCCACCGCGAGGACGACGACCGACAGGAAGGTCACCGGGGTCGAGGCCGGCTCGCTGCGCAGCGCCGCGAGGACCACGAGGAGGACGACACCGCCGGCCAGGAACGCGGCGCCGGCGCCGAGCCGGCCCCAGGCGAAGTTCCGCTGCTCCATGGCCGCCTCGGACAGGGCCTCGGCGGGACGGATGCGGGCGGTGCGGCGGGCGGAGATCCGCGCGGCCGCCCAGGCGCCCAGCAGGGCCGCGCCGATGGCCGCGAAGAACGGGAAGACGCTGAAGGTGACTTCGAGGGTGTCGGGGATCGCCTTGAAGCCGACGAACTTGCCGTGCAGCCAGTAGGCGATGGGCAGGCCCGTGACCGAGCCGAGGACACCGGCGAGCGCGCCGACGATCAGTGCCTCGCGGCCGATGAGCTGGCGGACCTGCTTGGGCGTCGCCGCGATGGCGCGCAGCAGGGCCAGTTCGCGGTAGCGCTGCTGGATGGACAGGGCGAAGGTGCCGACGACCACGAGGATCGCGACGAGCAGGGAGGTGCCGCCGATGGCGCCGCCCATGGAGACGAGCTTGATCCGGGCCTTGGCCGCGTCGAGGAACTCGACCGGGCCGCGCTCACCGCCGGTGACCACCTGGGCGCCGGTGCCGGCGAGGGCCTTCTCGACCTGCGCGGCGAGGTCCGCGGTGGACACGCCGGGCTTGGCGAGCACGCCGACCACCGCGGCCTGGCCTTCGCGGCCCGACAGCCGCTCGGCCTCGGCGTCCGAGAAGAACAGCGAGGTCTGCTGCTCCAGGTCGCCGCCGGCGGGCGCCGCGATGCCGCTGACCCGGTACGTGCGCGGGGAGCCGGTGGCCTGGACGGTCAGCTCGGTGCCGGGCTTGATGCCGGCCCGGCGGGCCAGTTCGCGGTCGACGACGACCTCGTCGGCGCCGGCCGGGGCGGCGCCCTCGGCCAGGGTGAAGGGGGTCAGGGCCGCGGAGGTCCAGGAGTGGCCGTAGGAGGGCTTGCCGTCGACGCCGGGGACGACCTGCCCCTTGGGGCTGACCGCGTACGCCGGGAAGGTGATCTCCGGCAGTGCGGCCTGGACGCCGGGCAGCGAGCCGAGGGTGGCGGCGGTGTCGGCGGGGAGCCAGACGCGCTCGCCGAGCGGCTTCTCCTTCGCCTTCGTCTTGGTCTTGTCCCCCTTGTTCTTGACGGTGACCTGGTGGACGTTCTGGTCACCGCCGACGATCACCGGGGTACCGGCGTAGCGCTCGGTGCCGATCGTTCCCCTCAGGCCGGTCTCCAGGAGGATGCCGCAGGCGGTGACGAGCGCGGCGGCGCAGAAGAGGGCGAGGAAGGCCCCGATGAAGCCGCCCTTGCGGGCGCGCAGGGTCTGCAGGGCGTATCGCAGCATCAGGCCCACGCTCCCAGGTGGGTCATGCGGTCGGCGACGCGGTCGGCGGTGGGGGCCTGCATCCGGTCGGCGATCCGGCCGTCGGCGAGGAAGAGGACGGTGTCGGCGTAGGAGGCGGCGACCGGGTCGTGGGTGACCATGACCACGGTCTGGCCGGTCTCGTCGACGCAGGACCGCAGCAGGGAGAGGATCTCCTTGGCGGTCACGGTGTCGAGGGCGCCGGTGGGCTCGTCGCCGAAGATGACGTCGGGCCGGGTGATCAGGGCGCGGGCGATGGCCACGCGCTGCTGCTGGCCGCCGGAGAGCTCGGCGGGCCGGTGGGTGGCGCGGCCGCCCAGGCCCACGCGCGTGAGGATCTCCTCCAGCCAGGCCGCGTCGAGGCGCTCGCCGGCCAGGCGCAGCGGCAGCTCCACGTTCTGGCGCACCGACAGCGCCGGAATGAGGTTGAAGGCCTGGAAGACGAAGCCGATGCGCTGGCGGCGCAGCTTGGTCAGCTGGGTCTCGTTCATCCCCCCGAGTTCGGTGTCGCCGATGAAGGCCTTGCCGCTGGACGGCTTGTCCAGGCCGGCCGCGCAGTGCAGGAAGGTCGACTTGCCGGAACCGGAGGGTCCCATGACGGCCGTGAACGAGCCGCGCTCGATGCCGACCGAGACGCCGTCCAGCGCGCGCACTCCGCGCCCGCTCTTTCCGTACTCCTTCACGACACCGTCCAGGCGCAGCGCGAACCCGGGGGATCCGGTGCTGCTCTGCCCACGGAGGCTGTTCGTCTGGGTCCGCATGCGCGACCAGTCCTTCCAATGCGTTTGAGGGGGGGTGTGTCGGCAGCCCCGTCCGCCCAGGGCGGCGGATGCAACACGCCGATCCTTGGGGGCGGATCTATATTCGCTCTACGCGGGAAGGCCCCGGGCGCGCGTTTCCGGCCGGGGGCGGCGCCCTCCGGCCGGATCCGTGCGGTCCGGGGCGGTTCAGCGGGTGGTGCGGGTGCGGCGGCCGCGGGTGAGGCGGTGGACGAGGGCCGCGACGGTGGCGGCGGCGCAGAGGGCGTAGGCGGCGACGACCCAGGCGGCGGGGGTCCGGCCGGCGCCGAGGCCGTGGACCAGCCCGGCGGCCCAGCCGGCGTACGCGAGCCCGTGGAGGACCCGGAAGGGGCGGATCCAGCGGCGGGTGGCGAAGACGCCCCGCCACAGGCCGGTGAGCAGGGCGAGTACGAAGAGCTGGGCGGCCAGGGTGCCGAGGTCGACGAGGAGGTCCCCGCTCCCCCAGCCGAGCACCGCGTCGGCGGCGTCGATCCTCTCGCCGGCGACCTTGACGCCGATGTGGACGAGCAGGAAGCCGACGCCGGCCAGGCCGGCCGCGCGGTGCAGGAGCTGCGCGAACTGCCGTCGGCCGGGGGTGAGTACGTCGCGGAAGACGGTGGCGAGGCCGAGCATCACGGAGCCGGAGAGCGCGACCAGCGCGAAGACCCCGGCCATCCGGTCCAGGAACTCCTGGACGGCGCCGCCGGCGAGGGGGCCCGCGCACAGCAGCAGGGCGACGACGGCCAGCCCGCCGGTGACGGCCCCGGCCCCGGGGGCGGGCGTGTGCGGGGGCCCCGGCC